>NZ_JADPUN010000399.1 GCF_015690345.1 Plantactinospora alkalitolerans
GGTCACCCCGGCGTCGCCGGCCCCGGTGCCGTCCGCCTGTCCCGCCGCGGGTCGATAGTCGGCGAAGAAGTCGTGCCAGGCGGAGTCGACGCTGGCGGGGTCGGCGAGGTAACGCTGGTACATCTCCTCGACGATCCACTCATTGGGGCCGAACCCCGCCAGTGGATTTTCCTGCGAAGTCTGCTGGGTCGACACGGCCGGTAATCGCCTCTTTCACGCGGGTTGTATGTCACGCGGTCTCCTGCCACCCGTCCGGGAGGCTGCGTCGAAAGACGGGTCCAAGGCTACGCCGTGCGGTAACCGCCAGCATTGTCGCATCGGGGCCGTGTCGTGTTTCACAGGTTTTGCGAGTTACCGCCCGAGGTGCAGGCAGGTCCGGCCGTTGCGGCACGACGACGATGGGCGTACGGCCGGCCGGCCGTACGCCCATCGCGTGGTGATTGTCACCTGATCGGCAGGGTCAGGAGATGTCCCGCTTGCGCACGATCAGGGTGCCGATGGTGCCGGTCAGCACGGCGTACGCGACCATGACGGCCGCTCCCGCCCAGCGGGGCGGCGTACCCGGCAGGTCGGTGCCGGTGGCCATCAGTTGGGAGGCCAGCGCGGGCACTATCAACTGGAGGTTGTTGATCCAGTCACCGAACCGGTCGGCGAGGATGGACAGCACGATGATCGCCCCGATGTAGCCGGCGAGATAGGTGAGCAGCGCCGTGACGGTGGCGCCGATCTGGCTGCGGATCAGTACGCCGAACCCGATGCCGAAGACCGACCAGAGCAGGTACGCGAGACCGTTCAGGCCGATCGCCTGCCAGATCGCGCCCTGGTCGAGCTGGCTCCCCACGTCCAGGCTGCTCAGGATGAGCGGGGCCAGGATCAGGTTGAGCCCGGTGGTGACCACCCAGAAGAGCACTCCGAGGACGGCCGCGGCGATCAGCTTCGCGACGACCACCGAGGTGCGGCGCGGTGTGGTGAGGAAGGTCGTCGTGGCGGTCTGGTGGAAGAACTCGTTGGTGACCACGATGACACCGAGCAGCATGACGATCAGTACGCCGAAGAACTGGCCGTTCGTGTAGAGGTTCGCCGCGACGTTGACGTGCTCTCCGGCGGCCTGGAACTGCGCGTTCTGCTCCGACTCCGGGACGCCGACGCTGGCCGGGTCGAGCAGGGCCTGGGACTGGAAGTAGTTGATCAGGAAGGTCAGGCCCCACAGCGGCAGGGCGAGAAGGCCGAACACCCACCAGGTGTTCGTCGTACGGATCTTCAGCAGCTCGGACCGGACCAGGCTCGTCATCGGATCGCCGCCTTTCCGGCCGTGAGTTCGAGGAAGACGCCCTCGAGGTCGGGGCGCTCGGTGGTCAGCTCGTGCAGCTCGACCTTGGCCGCCAGCGCGGCACGACCGACCGTCGGGGCGTCCACCCCGCTGACCAGCAGCACCCCGCCCTCGCCCGGCTCCACCTTGGCGTCGTGCTCGGCGAGCGCGGCGACCAGCTCGTCGGACTGCGGCGTGCGTACCCGGATCCGGGTGGTGTGCGCCATCGAGCCGACCACCTCGTCGACCCGGCCCTGCCGGACGAGCTTGCCGGCCGCGATGATCACCACGTCGTCGGCCAGCAGTTGCATCTCGGAGAGCAGGTGGCTGGAGACCAGCACCGTACGGCCCTCCGCCGCGAGGTTCTTGAGGAACCCGCGCATCCAGCGGATCCCCTCGGGGTCGAGCCCGTTGGCCGGCTCGTCCAGGATCAGCACCTTCGGGTCGCCCAGCATCGCGGCCGCGATACCGAGCCGCTGCTTCATACCGAGCGAGTAGCCCTTGAACTTCCGCTTGGCGGCCGGACTGAGCCCCACCAGCGCGAGCGCCTCGTCGGCCCGCTGCTTCGGCAGCCCGGCCGCGGCGCAGACCACCCGAAGATGGTTGATCCCGGTCCGGCCCTTGTGCGCGCTCGACGCCTCCAGGACGGCGCCGACGTGTCGGATCGGATCCGGCAGGTCCGCGTACCGGATCCCGCTGATCGTCGCGGCGCCCGCCGTGGGCGTGACAAGGTTGAGCAACATCCGCAGCGTGGTCGTCTTGCCGGCACCGTTCGGCCCCAGGAAGCCGGTCACCCGGCCTGGCTCGATGGTGAACGACAGATTGTCGACCGCTCGGACATTGCGGTAGTGCTTCGTAAGGCCGGACACCACTATCTGACCATTGCCGGCCGTTGGGCTCAGCCGCCCGTCGGACATTTCACTCCCCTCGGTGAAGCGCCGCCGCACCGACCGCGCCGTGGTACAGCGTCGATGGTGGCGGCCCCGGGGTCAATCGGGATGATGGCGTAACCCGTTCTCATCCCCGGGCATGATCCCGTCCTCCTTCAGCAGGAGCCGCTCGGGTCGCGCACGAGGAGACGAAAGGTACCATCCCGGCCCGGCCGGCCGATTGTCCCGCGATCGGCCCGGCCCGGTCGATACCTCGTGCCCAGCGCGAACACCCCGTTCACCCGATCGACACGCCGCCAACCGCCGGTCGACACGTGTACGGCAGCCCCGGCACCTAGACAGAGACCATGGCCGTTCTGCTCACCACCCCGGCAGTAACCGGGACCAGCGGATACACCCTGCTGATCGCCGACACCGCGGCGCAGGTCGCCGCCGCACAGCGACTCCGGTACACCGTGTTCGTCGAAGAGTTCGGTGCGAAACTCTCCTCACCGGTGCCCGGACTGGACGTCGACGAGTTCGACGCACACTGCGAACACCTCATCGTCCGGGAGGACCGGACCGGAGCGGTGGTCGGTACCTATCGGATGCTGCCACCGGACCGGGTCGCCCAGGCCGGCGGACGCTACGCCGAGGCCGAGTTCGACCTGACCCCGCTCGCGCCGCTGCGGGACGGTCTGGTCGAGATCGGCCGGTCCTGCGTCGATCCGGCACACCGGTCCGGTGCCGTGATCAACCTGATGTGGGCCGGCATTGCCAGATACCTGCACCTGCGCGGGCTGCGCTGGCTCGCGGGCTGCGGCTCGGTGCCGCTCGGCGACGGCGGAGCGACGGCGGTCGGGGTCTGGGCCGAGGTGCAACGCCGCCACCTGTCGCCGCCGCCGATGCGGGTCCGGCCGCACCGGCCCTGGCTTGCCGAACCGAGTGGTGCGGCGGCGCTCTCGGAGGTGTCGCCCGGCGAGGCGGTCGCGTCTCGGGGCCGGGTACCGATGCCTCCGCTGCTCCGCGGCTACCTGCGGCTCGGCGCGTGGGTCTGCGGCGAGCCCGCGTACGACCCGGCGTTCGACTCCGCCGACTTCTACGTGCTGTTCTCCCTGGACCGGATGCCCGACCGGTACCGCCGACACTTCCTCGGTCCGGACCAGTGAACCCGCATCCGACCTGGTCGCTCTGGCGACCGCACTCGAACTGTGGCCCGGGATGCCTGCCCGATCCGGAAACCACGCCCAGGGTCTCCGGACCGGCTCGACTCGGTCGTCTGGTGGCGTTGCTCGGTGCCCTGGTCTTCGGGGCGGCGCTGGTGCCCGTACTGCCGCTGCTGTCCCGGTCCGGCCGGCAGGTCGCCGGTCGGACCTGGGCCCGCGCGGTGCTGCGGTCGGTCGGGATCGGTCTCGACGTCCGGGGCCGACCGCCGCACCGCCGGGCGCTGCTGGTGGCCAACCACGTCTCCTGGCTGGACGTGGTCACGATCCTCGCGGCGACCCCGGCCAGGATGCTGGCCAAGCACGAGGTACGGCGTTGGCCGCTGATCGGTCCGCTGGCCGCGCTCGGTGGGGTGATCTTCGTGGACCGGACCCGGCCGCGAACCCTGCCGGACACCGTCGCCGAGGTCGTGGCCGCGCTGCGGGCCGACGACGTGGTCGCGGTGTTTCCGGAGGGTACGACCTGGTGCGGCCTGCCGCGTCCGGGTGGCCGGTGCGGTGCCGCCGGTCGGTTCCGACCGGCGATGTTCCAGGCCGCCATCGACGCGGACGCGCCGGTGGTACCGGTGCACCTCGGCTACCGCGTCGCGCCGCCGGGACGGGAGCCGGAACCCTCGACCGGGCCCGCCTTCCTGGCGCAGGAGAGCCTGTTCTCCTCGGTCCGCCGGGTGCTGGCGTTGCGTGGCCTGGTGGTGACCCTCACCGCCGTCGACGGGTCGTGGGTCGACGAGCCGTGGGTCGACGGCTCGTGGGTCGACCAGCCGTGGGTCGACGGACCGGCAGAGGCCGGCGCCCCGACCGGCCGGCGGGACGGCAGGATGGACCGGCGTCGACTGGCCGCCGCGGCCCAGGCGGCGGTGCGGGCGGCCGGATCCCCGGGTGCGCCGGCGGTACGCCCGGACCGCGCGGTGGAGCCGGGAACGCTGGAACTGGCCGCCTGAGCCGCGACGCGTCACCTCCGCCGGGCCGCAGCCGGACGGGTGGGGCAGCGGCGCCGTCGGGTTGTCGCGGCAACGCGATGTATCGCGTTATCGTGGCGGGCGCAGGCCACCTTCGCCGTCCGTTCCCGCACCCCTGCGGGCGGAACGGCCCGCCGCAGCAGGGGAGACGCCATGGCCAGTTGGACGGTCGACGGTCCCCGCCGGTTGACCATCGCCGAACCGGTTGACCAACTCGTCGTCCGGCTGGCCACCGGACGCGTCAACGTGGTCGGCACCGGGGGCGGTAGCCTGCGGGCCAGCACGATGTCCGGCAGCATCGTGTTGCTGGCACGGCGAACCGCGGAGTGAGGGCGGCATGACGACGGTGTTCGGCCATGGCCGGCTCCGGCTCTATCTGCTCAAGCTCCTCGACGGCGGACCGAGGCACGGTTACGAGCTGATCCGGCTGCTGGAGGAGAAGTTCCTGGGCCTCTACGCGCCGAGCGCCGGCACGATCTATCCCCGGTTGCAGCGGCTGGAGGCCGAGGGGCTGGTCACCCACAACGCCGTCGGCGGCCGGAAGATCTACCGGATCACCGAGGCGGGCCGGGCCGAACTGCGGCAACGCGCCGACGAGGTGGCGACCCTGGAGTCGGAGATCCACGCCTCGGTGAGCGACCTGGCCAAGCTCGCCGGTGACATCCGGACCGAGCTGCGTGGTTCGGTCCACGACCTGAGACAGGAGCTGCGCGCCGCGGCCCGGGAGCTTCGACGGGGTGACCGGGAGAGCGGCCCGTCCGGGGCGTACCCGCGATCGGCGGCCGGCAACGGCCGTCCTGGTGGCGAGCGGCCGGCGGCCGGCGGTTCCGGGGGCGGGCGGCCCCGTACCGGCGAACCCGGGGAGGACGCCGATCCGGTTGACGAGTTCGAACGGCACCTGATCGACTTCGTCGCCGAGGTACGGGCGCTGGCCGATAGCCGGCGGTTCAGCGAGGCCCAGTTGCGGACGGCGGCCCGGCTGCTCCACGGGGCGTTGGACGGGTTACGGCGGCTGCTGCGCTGACCGGCCGAGCGACGGCGGCCGGTGCGGTCCGGCCTCTCAGGGAGTTTTCAGGGGATGCACAGCCGAGGTGCAGCGGTGGCGCGGATGATGGCCAGATGGCAGCGACAACCCAGACCGAGGCGCGACTACTCGTCGTCGAGGACGATCCAAACATTCTCGAGCTGCTCTCCGCCAGTCTGCGGTTCGCCGGGTTCGACGTGGCCACCGCGACCAGCGGCAGCGCGGCGGTCAGCGCGGCGAAGGAGCGGCGACCCGACCTGGTCGTGCTCGACGTCATGCTGCCCGACCTCGACGGCTTCGAGGTGATCCGACTGCTCCGCGAGGGCGGCACCCGTACGCCGGTGGTCTTCCTCACCGCGCGGGACGCCACCGACGACAAGATCCGCGGGCTGACCCTGGGCGGCGACGACTACGTCACCAAGCCGTTCAGCCTGGAGGAGCTGACCGCCCGGATCAGGGCGGTGCTGCGTCGTACGGCCACCGGCGAACACGCGCCGTCCCGGCTGACCTTCGCCGATCTCGAACTGGACGAGGAGACCCACGAGGTGCACCGGGCCGGGAAGCGGGTCCAGCTCTCGCCGACCGAGTTCAAGCTGCTGCGTTACCTCATGCTCAACGCCAACCGGGTGCTCTCGAAGGCGCAGATCCTGGACCACGTCTGGAACTACGACTTCCGGGGCGACGACAACATCGTCGAGTCCTACATCTCGTACCTGCGGCGCAAGGTCGACACCACCCAGCCCCGACTGATTCACACGCTGCGGGGGGTCGGATACGTGCTCCGCAAGCCGGCGGCGTGAGCACCGCACTGCCGCTGGTGGGGCGACTACGCGCCGTCCCGCTCCGGATCAAGCTGGTTGCCGCCGTCCTCGCCCTGGTCGCCGCCGCGCTGGTGGTGATCAGCGTGATGACCGCGTTCTTCCTGCGCAGCTACCTGATCGACAAGATCGACGCCGAGCTGCGGGATTTCATGAGCCAGCCGGAGCGGGTCTGGCAGCAGTTCGAGCCGGAACGCACGAACCCGAGCCTGCCGACCGACTACCTGCTGGTCGCGGCGAGCGAGCAGTCGTGGAAGGCCATCCCCATCTACGACGACCGGGTCCTGACCCCGTCCAACCTGCCCGGCACCCTCCGGGACGCCTCCTGGTACCGGCGGCACGCCGACGGCAAGGTCTTCAACGCCACCTCGGCGGATCACCAGTTGCGCTGGCGGATGATGATCGTGCGGGTCAACGATGCCGAGTACATCGCGGTCGGGCAGAACCTCACCGAGGTCGACCTGGCGGTCAAGGAACTCATCTGGATCGACGTGCTGGTCGGCGGGTCGGTGTTGATCACACTCGCGGCGGCCGGCGCCGCGATCGTGCGTACCAGTCTGAGACCGCTGGTGGAGATCGAACGGACCGCGGCGGCGATCGCCGGTGGTGACCTCTCCCGCCGGGTTCCCGACCCGGAACCCGGCGCCGCCGAGGCCAAAACCGAACTCGGCCGGCTGTCCCGGGCGTTGAACGCCATGCTGAGCCAGATCGAGGTGGCCTTCACCGCCAGGGCGGCCTCGGAGTCGGCCGCCCGGTCTGCCGAAGCGACCGCCCGGGGCGCCGAGGGGTCGGCCCGGAGCGCCGCGCTCGCCGCGCAGGCCTCGGAGGCGCGGGCCCGCCGATCCGAGGAGCGGATGCGGCAGTTCATCGCCGACGCCTCACACGAGCTGCGTACGCCGTTGACCACCATCCGGGGCTTCGCCGAGCTCTACCGGCAGGGTGCGGCCGGCTCGGCCGAGGACATCGCCCGGCTGATCCGGCGGATCGAGGACGAGGCGGCCCGGATGGGACTGCTCGTGGAGGACCTGCTGCTGCTGGCCCGGCTCGACCGGGAACGCCCGCTCACCCTGGCCCCGGTCGAACTGCCGGTCCTGGGCGCCGACACCGTCCAGGCCGCCCGCGCGGTCGCCCCGGAGCGGTCGATCGACCTGGAGATCGAGCCGGGCGCGGGCTCGCTGGTCGTGCTCGGTGACGACGCACGCCTGAGGCAGGTGCTGGGCAACCTGATGACGAACGCGCTGACCCACACGCCCGCCGACGCCTCGGTGACGTTGCGGCTGCGGACCGAGCAGACCGATGCGGTGGTGGAGGTCGCCGACACCGGGCCAGGACTCTCCCCGGAACAGGCCGAGCGGGTCTTCGAACGGTTCTACCGGGCGGACGCCGCCCGGACCCGCCAGGCGGGCGGTCAGATCAGCACGGGGCTCGGGCTGGCGATCGTCGCGGCCCTGGTCGCCGGGCATCAGGGCAGCGTCGAGGCGGTGGAGACACCCGGGGGCGGAGCGACCTTCCGGGTCCGACTTCCGCTCGCACCCGAACTCTCCGAAGGACCGGAGACGGCCGGAGAGATCGACGTAGAGTAATTCTCAGCCAATATCCAGGCGCCCTCAAGGTAGGTCGCAGAGCGAGGGGGCAAGGTAGGGGACATGAGCGACTTCGAGACCGACCCGCAGCGGCGGCCGGCGAACGCCGACCGCGAGCTCTCGCATCCCACCGCTGAGCTGCCGCGCGACGACCGCGGGCAGTCCGATTCCGACGCCTTCGGGCATCGCCCCGCCGACTCGGCCACGCCCGGCACCGACTCCGCCGACCCGGGCACCCCGGGCAGCACCGGCGCGGCGGACCGCGTCGCGTCCGGCGACGCGGATGACCGCCACGAGCCGCCGACCGCCACGGTGACGCCGGCCTCCGGCCAGCCGTACGGTGCAGGGGCGTACGGATCGGCACAGACCTCCGGTCAGCAGCCGTACGCCGGCGCACCCGCACCACCCGTCCCCGGGCAGCCGTACGGCGCGCACGGCCCGGCACAGACCTCCGCACAGCCGTACGGCGCGCACGGCGCGGCACAGACCTCCGCACAGCCGTACAGCGGCGTACCCGCCTCCGGCCAGCCGTACGCCGGTGCACCCGCCCCCGGGCAGCCGTACGGCGCCGGCCCGCACGGGGCCGCGCCGGCTTCGGGGCAGCCGTACAGCGCCGGCCCGTACGGGGCGGCGCCGGCCTCCGGCCAGCCGTACAGCCTGCCGCCCACCGGCCGGACCGGGACCGAGCCGGCGACCAGCCCCTGGCAGGCGCCGCAGGGTGGCCAGCAGCCCCACCCGGGCTGGGCGGGTCAGCCCGGCCCGCATCACCAGGGCGGCGGACTGCCGCCGCACCTCGGCGGCCCCTCGGCACCGCCCTGGGCCGTACCCGCCGGGCCGGCGCCGTCGTCCGGAGGCCGGTTCGGCAAGTTCGCGGCGATCGGTGCCGCGGCCCTGGCGCTGATGGTCGGCTCCGGCATCGCCGGCGGCGCCATCGCGCTCGCCCTCGACGACGGCCCGACGGTGACGACGCGGAACTTCACGGCGGCACCGGTGATCAACCCCGCCGAGTTGCCGAAGATCGCCGCCCAGGTGGAGAACAGCGTCGTGTCGATCAGCACCAGCAGCGCCGAGGGCTCCGGCGTGGTGATGAGCGCCGACGGCTTCGTACTTACCAACAACCACGTGGTGGCGAGCGCGAACGGCGACCAGGTCCAGGTGGTCTTCGCCGACGGCAAGAAGGCCGCCGCGAAGATCATCGGCACCGATCCGAAGACCGACCTGGCCGTGGTGAAGGCCGAGGGAGTCTCCGGACTCGCCGCCGCGAAGTTCGGCGACAGCGACGCCATGCAGGTCGGCGACCAGGTGCTGGCGCTCGGTAGCCCGCTCGGCCTGCAGGGCTCGGTGACGGCCGGCATCATCAGTGCCCGGGACCGGACCATCCAGGCCGGTGGCCAGGAGGACCAGCAGAACCCGCTCGAGCGGCAGCAGGGCGGCGCCACCTCGATCTCCGGCCTGCTCCAGACCGACGCACCGATCAACCCCGGGAACTCCGGTGGGGCGCTGGTCAACACCAAGGCCGAGGTGATCGGCATCAACACCGCGATCGCCACCGCCGGCCAGGGCACCGGCAACATCGGGGTCGGCTTCGCGATCCCGAGCAACAAGGCGATGGTGGTCGCCGAGGCGCTCCAGCGGGGCGAGAAGGTCAGCCACCCGTCGCTCGGGGTCCAGGTCACCGCCGCCGAGAACGGCGGCGCGCTGATCGGAGCGGTCCAGCCGAACAGCCCGGCCGCCAAGGCGGGCCTGCAGCAGGGCGACGTGGTCACCCAGTTCGGCGACAAGCGGATCAACGACTCCGACGACCTCGTCGCGGCCGTACAGGGCGGCAAGGTCGGTGACCAGGTACAGGTGACGTACACCCGGAACGGAGCCGAAAAGTCGGCAACCGTGACGCTCGCCGAAACGTCGTAAGGACAGGACCGGCCGAACACTTTCGGGTCGACCCTCCGGAAACGGGAGGTAGACCTCCTCCCCAGAGCGGCGGGCGACGTGACCAAGGGGGTTGGTCAGGTCGCCCGCCGCTCCTCCTTCGGGCCTCCGCTCCTCGATCCCACCTCTCCCGCCCGGCCCCGCCCGCTCGATCCGCCGGCGGGGCTTCACCTGCTCCGGGTGAGTCCGGCTCACCCGGACCAGGGCGAATATCGGGGGTGCTCTGCAAGGGCGGAGACCGGGCTCCACCGAGACCGGGGGACCGCCACGGACCTGGGGAGGGGCGGCGATGAGTACCGCGACCATGGCACGCAGCGACGTCGACATCCAACGTGAGGTGCTGGCCGAGCTGGGCTGGGACGCCCGGGTACGAGCCAGCGAGATCGGCGTCTCGGTCAAGAGCGGCATCGCGACCCTCACCGGCTGGGTCGACAGCTACGCCAAGAAGTGGGCGGCCGAGCGCACCGCACACCGGATCCGGGGCATCCGGGCGGTGGCCAACGACATCGAGGTCCGACTGCCCGGCGACGCCGAGCGGCACGACCCGGACATCGCGACGGCGGCGAGCCGGGCCCTGGAATGGGACGAGTTCGTGCCGGTGGAGCAGATCGAGGTGACCGTCGCCAACGGCTGGCTGACGTTGCGCGGCGAGGTCGAGCGGGGATACCAGAAACGGGCCGCCGAACGGTCGGTCCGCCGGCTGACCGGCGTACGGGGTGTGACCAACCTGATCGCGGTCCGGCCGGTCGAGGACATCTCGACCGAGGAGATCCGGCGTGACATCCGGCGCGCGCTGGCCAGGACGGTGAACGTGGACGTCGAACGGATCGACATCGACGTCGACGGGGAGACCGTGGTACTCACCGGCGAGGTGCGGTCGTGGCTGGAACGGGAGCAGGCCGAACGGGTGGCCTGGGCGGCTCCGGGGGTCGTCGACGTCGAGATCCGGCTCACCCTGGCGACCTGAACCGTCGGGACCTGCGGCGTCACACCATCCGAGCTGCCGGCCCCGAGGGAGGACCGCTGCGTGACGAAGAATCCGTCTGAACGAGCACAGTCGACCAACCGCCTACGGATCGCGATGGTCGTACCCCCGTGGTACGAACTGCCGCCGCCCGGGTACGGCGGGCTGGAACAGGTGTGCTCGGCGTTGATCGACGCGCTCGCCGCCAAGGGACACGAGGTGACCCTCTTCGGCGCGGGTACGGGTACGGGTACGGCGGCCCACTTCGTCGGAACCGTTCCGGAGCTGCAGCACCAGCGGCTCGGTCAGGCGTTGCCGGAACTGGCCCATCTGTCCCGGGTCAACCGGATGATCTCGCGGGAGTCGTTCGACATCGTGCACGACCACACCACCGTCGGGCCGTACGCCGCCGCCGAGCGGGACGTGCCGACCCTGACCACCGTGCACGGGATGCCGACCGGTGAACTGGGGGAGGTGCTCGGCGACATCGACCCCCGGGTGGGACTGGTCGCCATCTCGCACACCCAGCGCCGACTGGCCCCCGAGCTGGCCTGGGCCGCCACGATCCACAACGGAATCTCGACCGCCAACCTGGTGACGAAGTCGGCACCGGGGATGGGGCCGGTACTGTGGCTCGCCCGGTTCAGCGCCGACAAGGGCCCCGATCTGGCGATCGAGGCCTGCCGCGCCGCGGGGCTGCCGCTGGTGCTGGCCGGCAAGTGCCACTCGCGGGCCGAGCGCCAGTACCTCGAACAGGTCATCGAGCCGATGGTCGGGTCCGACGTGACCGTGCTGCGCAACCCCGACCGGGACACCACCGTGCGGCTGATGCTCGCCGCCCGCGCCCTGATCATGCCGATCCGCTGGGAGGAGCCGTTCGGCATGGTGATGGTCGAGGCGATGGCCACCGGTACCCCGGTGGTAGCGCTGAACCGGGGAGCCGTACCGGAACTGATCCGGCACGGTGAGACCGGACTGATCTGCGACGATCCGGCGGAGCTGGCCCCGGCCCTGCTCGATGCCGTCCGGCTGGACCCGGGAACCTGCGCGGCCCACGTCCGCCAGGAGTTCTCCGCTTCCCGGATGGCCGACGACTACGAGCGGGCCTACCGTGCCTGGGCCGAGCCAACCCCCCACCAGCCGCTCCAACAACCCTCCGCCCCCACGGGGGCATGGTGAGGTAAGGAAGGGCCCCCTATTAGCGCTTTCTGTATATGAAGGGTCCCCTCCTAACACTTCAGTACCGGATGCTGTCGGGAAGCGGACGCGGTTGCACCTGGGGTGCATCGACGCTTTACTCTGCATGCCGCAGCGACACGCGGAGGGCAGAGGTCAGTGGCGGTCGTCGAGAGCCGGATGAGCGTCTGGGAGGCACTTGCTGGCCGTGCGCCGGGCAGGCCGTCGGGTCCGGCCGAGCCGGGGGTGTGGACCGCCGTCGTCGAGCGGCTCAACCCCGCCCGGGCCCGTCCCGTACTGCGACCCGGCATCGAGTCCGCCGAACTGGTCTCGGTACGCGGCGTGCCGTACGTCATGCTCCGCTCTCCCGACGACCGGGGCGACGCCTGCTACCTGCGACTGTCTCCTGAGGAGTGGCGGCTGGCCGGGCTGATGGACGGCTCCCGCACGGTGGCCCGACTCGTCGCCGAGTTCGCCCGGATCGCCGGCCGGCTCGCCCCGGACCAGGTCACCCGGGTCGTCGCCGATCTGGCCGGCAACCGGATGCTTGCCGAGCTTCCGGTGGACGCGTTCCGTCCGCTCGACCGGGTGCACCGTCGGCCCTGGCCGGTACGGCTTGGCCGGGGGCTGCTGGCGGCGGCCAAGGGGCAGCGCACCGTGGTGGCCGACATCGACCGCCTGGTCGAACTCGTCTACCGGGGCGGGGGCCGGCTGCTCTTCACCCGGGTGGCCGCCGGGCTGCTCGGGGTCGTGGCGGTACTCGGGCTACTGCTCTTCGGTTGGACCTGGTGGGCCGGGGACCAGTCGCTGTTCCTGACCGACGGGTCGTACGCGGCCGGCGCGCTGGTGCTGGTCGGACTCAACGTACTCGCGCTCGCCTGCCACGAACTGGGGCACGCCCTCGCGACGAAGCACGCCGGACGTCGGGTGCCGGCCGCGGGCTTCCTGGTGTACTTCGGCATCCCGTCGGTCTTCGTCGACACCACGGACGTCTGGATGGCGGGCCGGCGAGCCCGGATGCTCACCACGGCCGCCGGACCGGCCGCCGGACTGATCCTGGCCGGTCTCGCCCAACTCGTCGGGCTGTTGGTGCCCGAGACGGCGCCCTGGACGTTCAAGCTCGCCTTCGCCTGGTACCTCAACGCGCTGTTCAACCTGAACCCGTTCCTCGCGTTGGACGGCTACTACCTGCTGATGGACTGGCTGGAGATACCCAACCTGCGCTCGCGCGGCCTGGCACACGTGCTGGCCCGGTTGCGGCGCCGGCCGCCGACCTGGGCGCAACTGGACCGGGAGGGCCGGCTTGTCGCCCTCTACGGCACCCTGGCCATGCTCTGGGTGGTGATCGCCGTCAACCTGGGCTGGCGGATCTGGACCGACCGGGTCGCCGGACTGGCGCTCGGGCTGTGGCGGGCCGGCTGGCCGGCCCGGCTGCTGCTGTTCGCCGTGATCGCAGGGCTGGCCGCTCCACTGGTCTACCTGGCGGCCGGCTGGCTCGCCGCCCGGTTCCGCGCGGCACGCGGCCGGTGGATCGAGCGTCGGCAGCGGGTGGACCTGCCCCGCCGGCTGGACGCGCTGCGGAACTCCGCACTGGGGCGGCTTCCGTCCGCCACCCTCGCCGAGTTGGCCGCGCGGGCCCGGTGGGTACGCCCGCGTACCGGCCAGCACCTGGTCTTCGCGGGCGCCGCCCAGTCGACCGTCTACCTGGTCGCCGACGGCGCGATGGAGGGCCGGCGCCCGGGAGACCCGGGCGGGCTGGTGCGGCAGCGCCTCGGCCCTGGCGGCGTGATCGGCCTGGCCAGTGCGCTCACCGGGACCCCGGCCACCCTGAACTGGCACACCGCCGGCACCGTCCTGCTCGGCATGCCGGCGGCGGTGGTGGTCGCCGGGGTGGGACCGCTGCCCGGACCGCCCCTCGCCGACCGGGCCGAGGCCGAGGTGCTGTTCGCCGAGGCACCCGCGCTGCGCGGACTCACCGCCGAGGACCGGCTGGGACTGGTCTCCAGCGCTCGGGTGGTGGCGCTCGCCGCCGGGGACCCGATCACGCTGTCCGGGGCGAACGACGCCGTCGTGGTCGAGTCCGGAGTGATCGAACTGCCCGACGGCACCCAACTCCGCCGAGGCACCGTGATCGGCCCGGCCGGCGAGGGCGAGCCGGGTACGGTCGCCACCGCCCGTACGCCGGTCCGGATCTGGGCCCTGCCCGCGGTCACCGGCCTGCCGATGCTGTTCGGCGCCCCCGCCGAGCCGGTCACCGCGGCCGGAGCCAGTACGCCGGGCAGCGCACCCCGGACGGGCGTACATCCGGGTGCCGGTTACCCACCCCTGGCCGCACCGCCCGGCCCGCCTCCGCCCGGCGTGGACGACGACGTCGACCGGCGGTTCGAGCGGCGGCTCTGGTGGCTGGTCCTGCTCTTCCTGCTGCTGGCCCTGCTCGCCACGGCCAGCAACCTGATCCCCGGGCCCGCCTGGGCGGAGATGCCCCGCGACCGGGCCCTGCTCGCGGCCGAGCGGGGGCGGCTCGTCGCGACCGTCGACGGTCGGAGCGTGACCCTGGCCGAGGGGTCCCGGATCTACGTCGGCGACGGTGACCAGATCCGGGTGGCCGCCCGGTCCCGGGGCCTCCTGACGTTCCGGGGCGGTTCGACGGTGACGCTCTGCGCGGGCGCCCGGACCACGGTCGGTGCACTCTGGAGCGACGGGACCCGGACGACCACCCCGCACGGGCGGCTGACCCTGGACGCCGGTCGGATGCTTGCCGACACGGGCAGCCCGAGCCCCGCCTTCGCGCCCCTCGCGCTGCTGGTGAACCGGCCCGCCGGTGGGATCAGCAACCGGGGTCCGGCCCGGTACACGGCCTGGACCCGGAGTATCGAGGTCTCGACCGGGGAGGTACGGGTCGCCGGGGTCCGGCAGCAGGCCACCGGGCGGCTGTCCGGGTGTGGTGCCGACACCTTCCCGGACGGTACGGGGCCGACCGGAACCCCCGGTGCCCCCGAATCGCCCTTCCCCGCAGGCGCGACACCGACGCCGAGCGTCGGGCCGTCGCCGACCGCCTCGCCCGGTACGCCGACACCGGCACCGACGACGCCCGGCACGATCCCGACCACCCCGGCCAGCACCCCGAGGACGACCGGTCCCGCGGTGACGCCGCCCCGGACGACTGCCCCGCCCACCAGCACCGTGCCGACGACCCCGCCGAGCGACGATTCCGGGCCGACCTTCTCGGGTGTCTTCGCCAAGCCGACCAGCATCTCCCGTCCCTCCTGCGGACCTGACGGTGTCGCCACCATCGGTGGATCCGTCGCCGACGACGTCAGCCAGGGCTCGGAGATCAGGGTGACCGCGGACTGGTCGCTCGGGGAGGGTGACGGTGGTTCGGTGCAGATCCAGCGTTCCGGCGAGTCGTTCCAGGGCGACGTCGTCGTTCCGTACCGCAGGGAGAACAGCCAGGGTGGGACGATCGGCGTACGGATCGGCGCGGTGGACGCCGCCGGTAACTCGTCGTCGACCAGCCTGACCATCAACCTGGAACCGTGTGGCACCGTCGGATGAGGAGTTGCAGTGCTCTGTTGGTTCTGTCCGAAGGCGGCCCGGGGCGGATGCCGGTTCTGCGGCCGTGGCCTCTGCGAGGACCATGCCCGGTTCGGGCCGTACCTGCTCCAGGTGCACCGGTCGGAGGTGCGCGGCCGGGCCGAGGCGCTGGTGGTCGAGGACGCGTTGCAGTGCGGCACCTGCCGACCCCGCCCGCAGCCGGTGCCGATGCCCGAACTGGACTGACCGGTCGCGACTGACCGGTCGCGACTGACCGGTCGCGACTGACCGGTCGTGGACGCGGGCAACCGGTCGGAGGACTCTCGGGATGGCACGGCGGAGTTAGCGTGGGTAGGCCGGCGTACGGAGGGGACTACCGTGAGTGACTTCGATGTCGTACTGGAGCGGTTGGTCGCCGACCCGGCGTTCGCGGCCGCGTTGTCCGCCGATCCGGTCGGTACCCTCGCCGGTTACCGGCTGGACGAGGACGAACTGGCCCTGCTCCAACTGCAACTCGGCGCCGACCCGGGCGGCCAGCACGGCGTCGAGACCCGGGCCAACCAGTCGAGCCTGTTCGGCATGTTCACCCCGCTGGTCGGGCTGGCCGGCGGGCTGTCCGTCGGCAGCGAGATCGGCACCACCGGCCTGGGTGGGTCACCAGCCTCGACGGTCGGCGCCGCCGCCGTACCGGTCCAGGGGATGGGCGCGGCGCCCGTACCGGTACCGGACCAGGGTTTCGGTGCGGCGCCGGTTCCCGCCGAGGGCGCGGCCGGGTCGACCGGGCCGGTCGTCGGCTTCGGTGCGGCGCCGGGGTGTGCCGCACCGGCGGTCGGAGGCGGCGCGGGAGGACCGGCGGGTGGCCTCGCCGGGCTGGGCGACGAGATCGGCCGGTCGATAGGGTCGGCGACCGACGCCGCGCTGGCCGCCCCGGAGGGTGGCCTCGGTGCGGCGCTGGCCGATCCGGCTGGCGGCCTGGCCGGTGCGCTGGCCGGTGCGGAGACGGGCTTCGGGGCCGCCGATCCGTCGACGGCGTCCGGTCCGCCGGTGTACGTCGAGCCGCCGACCGACGTCGAACCGGCCGTACCCGATGGCTACCGGACCCGGGTCGACACCGACGGCGACGGGGACTGGGACCGGCACACCCTGCACGGCCGGGCCGACGGCGGCGTGGACATCCTGGTCGACGCCGACCGGGACGGCCGTACCGACTTCGTCGGTCACGACCTCGACGCCGACGGTCTCGTCGACATCAGCGAGTACGACAGGAACCGCGACGGCTTCTTCGAGAAGCGGATGTACGACGACGACGGCGACGGGTGGATGGATCGGACGGTACGGGCCGAGCCGCCCGCCGACTCCACGTACTGAGATCCCGCCGGCCCGCCCCGAGGAGCGCCGAGCACGGTTCCGGGTCCGAGCACGGGTCGGGAACTGGGGCCGGGAGCCCGGGGTCGGGTCGGGAACTGGGGCCGGAGCACTCGTCAGCCGGCCTACCGGCGCCGTTCCCGTCGCGGGACACCATGGCGGGCGACGCCGTGGCATTATGCCGTCCGGCGCACCGTGCAGAGCCGCCTGGCGCATCGGGTTCGGCCGTCCGGCGCACCGTGCGTGGCCGTCCGGCGCAACAGGACTGGCGCGTGGACCGCTGTGCCCTGACGATGGCGACAGGAGGTGGTCGCCGTGGTCAGCATCGCCACCGACCGGCTGACAAAGATATTTCCCGATGGCACTGTCGCAGTCGACGGAGTCAGCATCGAGATCGGCTCGGGGGAGTTCGTCGCCCTGCTCGGGCCGACCGGATGCGGCAAGTCGACGATTCTGCGTCTGGTGGCCGGGCTGGAGGAGCCAACCAGCGGCCGGGTACTGATCGGCGGGGAGCCGGTGCTCCCGGAGGCCGGCTGGGACCGGCGACTGTCGATGGTGTTCCAGGACTACGCGCTCTATCCGCATCTGACGGTCGCCGAGAACATCGGTTTCCCGTTGACGACCGGCTCGGCGACGCCGTCCGACGCGGCCAGTCGGGTCGCGGAGGTCGCCGACCAGCTCGGCATCACCGATCTGCTCGGCCGGAAACCCAGACACCTGTCCGGCGGACAGCGACAGCGGGTCGCGATGGCGCGCGCCATGGTCGGCGAGTCGCGGGCGTTCCTCCTCGACGAGCCGTTGTCCAACGTGGACGCCGGCCTACGGGCGGAGCTGCGGGCCGAGGTCGCGGCGCTCGCCCGCCGCCTCGCCATGACAACGCTCTACGTCACGCACGACCAGGTCGAGGCGATGACGATGGCGGACCGGGTCGCGGTGCTGCGCCGTGGCGTACTCCAGCAGATCGGGCCGCCGGACGAGGTCTACCGGGACCCGGAGACCCTGTTCGTCGCGGCCTTCCTCGGCACGCCCCGGGCCAACCTGGTACAGGCCGCCATCTACGCCTCCGACGACGGGGTGCTGCTCGACCTCGGGTCGCAGCTGATCGAGCTGCCGCCGGACGATCCCCGGATGGCGCCGCTGCGGGACCGGCACACCGACCGGGTGACCCTGGCGTTGCGCGCGGACGCACTGACCCCGACGGCCCCGGAGACGACCGGGCCGGTGCTGCGCGGGGTGGTCCGGCTGGTGGAGAACCTCGGCCACGAGGCGTTGGTGCACGTCACGACCGGCACGCTACCGACCTCTGCCGCACAGTCCCGGCTGGAGCATCCGGCCACCGGCCACCACCTCTCCGAACTGCTCGCCGAGGACCTGCCGGCCGGACATCCGGTCCGGGACCGGCTGGCCCGGATGATCCCGCATTCCCGGCCGGAGCAGCCACCGGCGACGGCCCGTACCGAGTACGGCTTCTATCCCGTGTACGACCCGGAACTCGGCGACGAGCCGCCGACCGCCGGCCAGCTCGTGGTCCGGGTGCCGGCCGGGGTTCTGCCCCGGGCCGGGGAGTCGATAGCGCTGGCAGTGGACCTGGACCGGTTGCTGCTGTTCGACGGCGCCGGGAACCGGATCCGGCTGGGCTGAACCGCCGGCGGCGTACCAGCCCCTTCCCGCCCCGGAGCAGGCTCAGGCGGCCTGGGCCAGCCGGACCAGGGCGGCGTCGAGCTGCTCGGCGTACTCGGGCGAGATCGAGCCCTCGTTGCGGCGTACCGCGACCTTCTCCCGCAACTGCGTGACCTGCCCGGCCAGGTCGCTCGGCCCGGCGTTCAGGTCGGCCCGGAGGTTACGCAGGTGGTTCCGGAGGTCCACCCCGGCGTGGTCCCGGATCGCGCTGGCCGCCACCCCGTCGTCGACGAGCTGGTCGAGTCGGGCGATCGCCTCGTTGATCGGCGGTGTACCGGGCTCGGAACGGTCCACCCGGGACGGCGGCAA
>NZ_JADPUN010000039.1 GCF_015690345.1 Plantactinospora alkalitolerans
GCCCGGGCCCGGCACGACAGTCATCGGCTGGCCGACCTGGTCATGGTGCTGCACGAGGTCCTGCTCACCTCGGGTCGGCTTGCCGCCGGCGCCGTACTCCAGGCCGAACTGCTGCGGTCCGCGCACAGCGCCCGACTGGCCGGGCTGCCCAGGGCGGAGAACGCCACGCTCCGGGCGGTACGTGGTCTACGGGCCGCCCGGGCCCGGCACGACAGTCATCGGCTGGCCGACCTGGTCATGGTGCTGCACGAGGTCCTGCTCACCTCGGGTCGGCTTGCCGCCGGCGACCCCGACCCGGCCCTGATCGGGGTGAGTCGACGCAACTACCGCCCGGGTGGCGGCCTGCGGGTGTCCGGAGTGTGCCGTGAGCCGGTGATCAGCGCGACCGGCTACGCGGGCGTGGTCACCCACCTCCGTTCGGAGGACGGACGTTGGCTCTCCATCGCCGACGTGCAGCCGGGCGGTCCGGATCGGGCCCTGGCCTGCGCGAAGGCGGCGGTCGAGGTGGGGCTGGCGGCCGTCAACCATGCCCAGCTCGCTCGCGGCGGTCTGCTGATCTCCGGAGCGACGGTGTCACCGGATGGCCGGCTCGGCGCCGGACGGGGAGTTCGCGCCATCCCGATCGCCGGTCCCAGCTGGTCGGCGGGTCCCCTTTCGGAACTGTTCACCCGACCGCTCGCGGAGGCGGTACGCGCCCAGCTCGGCACCGTCCCGGGACAGGCCGGAACCGGCTCCGACGCCCACCTCGGTGCCGCACCGGTCGGTCCGGGTGGCCCGGAACTCCTCGGCTGTGACCTGGTGGTGCTCGGCTCGGCCGGCGATCATCTGCTCGCCCGGGAGCTGTCCGCGGTCGCAACCGGACCGACGCTCGCAACCGGACCAGCGGTCGCAACACGACCGACGCTCGCAACCGGACCGGTGATCCGGCTCGTGCCGGCCGACTCCCATCCCGAACTCGCCCACCTGGCCAACCTTCGCCGGCTCGCGTCCCGGCCCGGTCTGCGGATCCGGGTGGTCGGCCGGCTGGACACCGAGCGGGCCAGCACGCTGCGCCCGCTCGCGGTCGGCCCGGTGCCCGGGGCCGAGCCGACGCTGCGCCTGCCGGAGCAGTGGCTGGACCATGCCGATCTCGGGTACGACCTGCTCCAGGGGGCACACCTTCCGCCGGCCGGCGCGGAACCGCCGGACGTACCGATGGGTCGACCGGGGCCGGACCTGGTGGCGGCGTCTCCCCTGTGGCGGGTACGCCGGCTGGTGGAGCTCGCCGTTGCCGGTGGCCGGCGAACCGTCGGGGAGGCCGCCCGGGGGGACGGTTCGGGGCTGACCGCGCCGCTACGCCGGGCCGGGTTCACGGTGGCCGCCGAACTCGCCACCGCGCTGGGCGCCGAATCCGAGCGGCATGGCCGGGACTCCTTCGGCCGGCTCACCGACCCCGATCCGGACCGGTACGCCTGGGCGTGGATCGCGGCGGCCACCCACCTCGCCGCCACGGAACGGGAACTCGTGCGGGCGTCCTGGACCGACCCATCGGACGTCTGACCGACCCGTCGCACGTCTGACCGGCATCGGAGCTTCTTCCCGGAAAGGCCGCAGGCCCGATCGTCCGTGGGTCACGAGGCGGCGGACCTGCTCGGGTTGGAAGGCGGTCGGTGATACGGCGGTGGAACGGCTCGCGGCCGGTACCGGAGAAGGGTCTCCGGTACCGGCCGCGGCGCGGGATCGAGTCGGCTACTGCCGGTCGATGTTGCTGGCGGTGTCCTCGGTGTAGCTGGCGCCGTGGTCGGACTCGCTGGTCAGCGGCTTGGCGCCGCCCTCCGGCGGGCCGGCGAGCGACTGCCCACCGGCGGCCAGTTCCGGGAACTTCGCGTCGAACGCCGGCCGCTCGGAGCGGATCCGGGGCATCCGGTCGAAGTTCCGCAGCGGCGGCGGTGAACTGGTCGCCCACTCCAGCGAGTTGCCGTGACCCCACGGGTCGTCAACCTCGACCAGCGGGCCGGACTTGTACGACTTCCAGACGTTGTAGATGAACGGCAGGGTCGAGATACCGGTGATGAACGAGCCGATCGTGGAGACCGTGTTCAACGTGGTGAACCCGTCCAGCGGCTGGTAGTCGGCGTACCGCCGGGGCATGCCCTCGTTGCCGAGCCAGTGCTGCACCAGGAACGTGGTGTGGAAGCCGATGAAGGTCAGCCAGAAGTGCACCTTGCCGAGCCGCTCGTCGAGCATCCGGCCGAACATCTTCGGGAACCAGAAGTAGATGCCGGCGTACACCGCGAAGACGATGGTGCCGAAGAGCACATAGTGGAAGTGCGCCACCACGAAGTAGGAGTCCGAGACGTGGAAGTCGACCGGCGGGCTGGCCAGCAGCACGCCCGTCAGGCCACCGAAGAGGAAGGTGACCAGGAAGCCGACCGACCAGAGCATCGGTGTCTCGAAGCTGATCTGGCCGCGCCACATCGTGCCGATCCAGTTGAAGAACTTCATGCCGGTCGGGACCGCGATCAGGAAGCTCAGGAACGAGAAGAACGGCAGCAGCACCTGGCCGGTGGCGAACATGTGGTGCGCCCACACGCTCATCGAGAGCGCCGCGATCGCGATGGTCGCGCCGACGAGCCCCTTGTAGCCGAAGATCGGCTTGCGGGAGAAGACCGGGATGATCTCGCTGATGATGCCGAAGAACGGCAGCGCGACGATGTAGACCTCGGGATGCCCGAAGAACCAGAACAGGTGCTGCCAGAGCATCGGGCCGCCGGTCTCGGCGTCGAAGACGTGGGCACCGAGTATCCGGTCCGCGGCGAGGGCGAACAGCGCCGCGGCGAGCAGCGGGAAGACCATGATCACCAAGAGGCTGGTGACCAGGATGTTCCAGGTGAAGATCGGCATCCGGAACATCGTCATGCCGGGCGCGCGCAGCGTGAGGATCGTGGTGATCATGTTGACGCCACCGAGGATCGTGCCCAGACCCGAGATGGCCAGGCCGACGATCCACATGTTCGCGCCGACGCCGGGCGAGTGCTCGACATTGCTCAGCGGGGTGTACGCGAACCAGCCGAAGTCCGCCGCGCCGCCCGGGGTGAGGAAGCCGCCCAGGGCCAGCGTTCCGCCGAACAGGTAGAGCCAGTAGGCAAAGCTGTTCAGCCGGGGGAACGACACGTCGGGCGCGCCGATCTGGATCGGTACCACGAAGTTCGCGAACGCGAAGACGATCGGCGTCGCGAAGAACAGCAGCATGATCGTGCCGTGCATGGTGAAGAGCTGGTTGTACTGCTCCGGCGAGAGGAACTGGAGTCCTGGCCGGGCCAGCTCGGCGCGCATCAGCAGCGCCATCAGGCCACCGATCATGAAGAACGCGAACGCCGTGACCATATACATGATCCCGATTTGCTTCGCGTCCGTCGTACGCAGCAACCGCGCGAATGCCGAGCCCTTGACCGGCTGGCGTACCGGCCATGGCCGGGTCACGATCGGCTTTGGTGCGACGGTGGTCACGAGTGGCCTCCGGTTCTCGTTAGTCCCACTCGGCACGCGCTGTTGATCTGCGGGCCGTACCTCGGAGGCAGAATAGTCCCCGCCAGCGGCGGGTCCGGCGTCGGGTACGACCTGACCCGTGCGCGGCGTCGCGGAAGACGCTCCCGGCACCGCCGGCGGGATTGACCAGCAGGCTCACGCCTGGGCGACGAGTAACCGGTAATGCTCCCGGAAGATTCGTCCACCACGGTCACGCAACAGCGGGTCGCGCAGTGCCGGCGGTACGTCCCTGGTCCGGTCGCGGTCACGGGTCCGGTCCAACACCCATTTGATCCGTGGCCGGCGCCGGCTCTCGTACCCGGCCAGTGCCTCCGGCACCGTCATCGACCGGCACAGCGCCCGGGCGAGGACCAGCCCGTCCTCGATCGCCATCGCGGCGCCCTGCGACAACGTCGGCGCCGTGGCGTGCGCGGCGTCACCCACCAGCACCACCCGACCACGTGACCAGCGCCCCAACTGCACCTCGTCGGTACGCGTGACGTGCACCTGCTCCACCGCGTCCAGCACGGCCGGCACCGGACCGCCGTACTCGCCGAACAGTTCGCGGATCCGGGCCAGCGGATCCGCCGGCAGCTTGGTACCCGCCTCGTCGGCGTAGCAGTACAGCCGACCGGCACCCATCGGCACGACGACGAACGCGGCCCGCTCGCCGAGCAGCCCGGTCCACTCGGCGATCCCGGGTCCGCCGGTGACGACGCTGCGGTAGACGACCTGTCCCGCCGGCCGGGGCGGGCCGCCGAGCGCGGCCAGTGCGCGTACCGCCGAGCCCCGGCCGTCCGCACCGATCACCAGGTCGTACTCGACCTGGCGGTCGTCGGCGAAGGTCACCGTCACGGTGTCGCGGCCGACGTCGAGCGCCCGAATCTCGGTGCCGTACCTGACCTCGCCGCCGGCCCCGGTGAGCAGCACCCGGTGCAGGTCGGCGCTGGGCAGCGCCCGGCACTCGCCAACGCCCGCCCAGAGCTTCCCGAGGTCGACCTCGCACAGCTCCCGGCCCTGCATGTCACAGAAGCGCTGCCGGCCGATGACCTGGCCGAGTGGCCGCAGCGGGCCGTCGAGACCGATCTCCCGCAGCGCCCGCTCGGCGTTGCCGGGCAGGTAGATGCCACCACCGGTCGCTCGGTACCCGGACAGCCGTTCGGTGACCTCCGGCCGGAACCCTGCCAGCCGAAGCGCACGGGCGACCGCCAGACCGGCGATGCCCGCGCCAACGACGAGAATGCGCAGGTTGGATCCGGCCATTTGGTGACGCCTCCGGAGGGATCGGCACGCGTTGAAGGCAAGACACTACTCCGCGCTATCGCCTTCCCGGTAGATCCGATCGGATGCGCCCAGTTCACGGCCGGGTCGAGGCGGTCGACGGCAAGATCAGCACGGCCGACCACCGGCCCCGGGTAGACCCGTCGTTGGGTGGGTCCGGGACTCCGTTGGTGGGATCCGCCCTGGTCCGAGCGCGGCGGTCAGCTCACCGCTGGACCCGGGCACCGGCTCCGCGGACCAGCGCCTCGACCTCCTTGAGGCTGGCCATCGAGGTGTCGCCGGGGGTGGTCATCGCCAGCGCGCCGTGCGCCGCACCGTACTCGACGGCGGTGGCCAGGTCACCGCCGCGCAACAGCTGGTAGATCAGCCCGGAGGCGAAACTGTCGCCACCGCCGACCCGGTCGAGGATCTCCAGTCCGGGCCGATGGGTCGCCTGGACGAAACCGCTGGCGGCGGACCAGGCAATCGCACCCCAGTCGTTGACCGTCGCACTGCGTACGGTGCGCAGCGTCGTCGCCACCACCCGGAAGTTGTCGTACTCCTTGGTGACCGCCTCGATCATTCGCTGGAAGTTGGCCACCTCCAGCTCGGCGAGGTCGTCGTCGGTGTCGGGGACCTCGAAGCCCAGCGAGGCGGTGAAGTCCTCCTCGTTGCCGATCATCACGTCCACGTACCGGGCCAGCCGCCGGTTGACCTCCTGGGCCCGGGACTGGCCACCGACCGCCTTCCAGAGGCTGGGCCGGTAGTTCAGGTCGTACGAGATGGCGGTGCCGTGCCGGCGCGCGGCGGCCATCGCCGCCTCGATGGTCTCCGGGGTGATCTCGGAGAGGGCGGCGTAGATGCCCCCGGTGTGCAACCAGCGCACGCCCAGCGTGCCGAAGAGGTGATCCCAGTCGACATCGTCCGGCCGGAGTTGACTCGCCGCCGTGTGACCCCGGTCCGAGGTGCCGACGGCGCCGCGTACCCCGAAGCCCCGTTCGGTGAAGTTGAGTCCGTTGCGGACGCTGCGGCCGATCCCGTCGTACGGCAGCCACTTCACCAGGCTCGTGTCGACCCCGCCGGTGAGGATCAGATCCTCCAGCAACCGGCCCACCTCGTTGTCGGCGAATGCGGAGACCAGCCCGGTACGCAGTCCGAAGCAGCGACGCAGCCCGCGTGCGACGTTGTACTCCCCGCCGCCCTCCCAGGCCCGGAACGTCCGGGCGGTACGCACCCGACCCTCGCCCGGGTCGAGCCGGAGCATCACCTCGCCGAGCGAGACCAGGTCGTAGCGGCAGTCCTCGGCGGATCGGAGTGTCAGCATTGCACGGGCCTTTCGGGCGAAACGGGGCGGAAGGTCAGCCGGCTCGGGCAACCTTGGGCCGGCGTAGCTCGGTCGGACTGAGGTCGGCTCGCCTCGGCCGGGGCGGCGGTGACTCGGTCAGGCCGGGGGTCGGCTCGCCTCGACCGCGGCGGCGGTCAGCCGGGTCACCTCGTCCCACTGGCCGTCGGCGAGCAGGGCGGGGGCGACCATCCAGGTACCACCGACGGCGAGCACGGCGGGCACGGCCAGGTAGTCGGCGAGGTTGCCGGTGTTGACCCCGCCGGTCGGGATGAACTTGACGGACCGGAACGGCGCGGCCAACGCCTTGATCATTTTCACTCCGCCGAGCTGCTCGGCCGGAAAGAACTTGACCGTCGTCAGGCCGGCGTCCAGGGCCATCTGGATCTCCGTGGCGGTGGCGGCGCCGGGGAACACCGGCAGGCCACGCTGTTGGCAGTGCCGGACCACGGCCGGGGAGAAACCGGGACTGACCACGAACCGGGCGCCCGCGTCGGCCGCCTCGTCGACCTGGGCCGGCGTCAGCACGGTGCCGGCTCCGACCAGCAGGTCGGTCCGCTCGGACATGGCCCGGATGGCGTCGGCGGCGGCGGCCGTCCGGAACGTCACCTCGATGGCGCGCAGGCCGCCGGCGGTGAGTGCGGCGGCCAGCGCCGGGGCGGCGGCGGCGTCCTCGAGCACCACGACGGGCAGGATCCGGGTGGCGGCGATCGTTTCCGATACATCCGCAATCTGTTCATCATCTTGAACGGTGGTCACATACGCGACCCTACTTCGCTCCCCCGCGCTGTCAAGCCAACTAGAGTGGCCGCCATGACGACGGGCACGACCAGGGACACGGAGCCGCTGCCGGACAAGCCCACCCGGACCGACGGCAGCCGTCCGGGCGGCCATCCGGGCAGCCGGGCCGGGCATCCGGCCGACGGCGTAGGCCCGGCCGACGCCACCAGGGCGGTCGACGCCACCGGGGCGGTCGAGGCGTTCCAGCCGGTGAAGTCGGCCGGCCGGACCCTCGACGTACTGGAGGCGCTGGCCGATTCGCCCCGGCGTCGTTCACTTGTCGAACTGGCCCGCGACCTGGGGATCCCGAAGAGCAGTCTGCACGGCCTGCTGCGCACCATGATCCAGCGCGGTTGGGTGGAGGCGGACGTCACCGGCACCCGGTTCGGACTCGGCGTACGGGCACTCCAGGTCGGCGCCGCCTACCTGGAGGCGGACGACGCCACCGGATTGCTGTCGGCGGTGCTGGACGAGTTGGCCAGCCGGTTCGGCGAGACCGTGCACCTGGGCCGACTGGACGGGCCGCACGTGGTCTACCTGGCCAAACGCGAGTCCGTACATCCGCTGCGGTTGTACAGCGCGATCGGCCGGCACCTGCCCGCGCACGCGACCGCGCTCGGCAAGGTGCTGCTCGCCGAACGCCCGGACGAGGCGGTCGACCGGCTGCTGAACTGGCCGCTGCCCCCGCTGACCCGGCACACCATCACCGATCCCTCGCTGCTGCACGCGCAGTTGGCCACCATCCGGACCTGCGGCTACGCGGTGGATCGGGAGGAGAACACCGAGGGCATCGTCTGCTTCGCGATGGCGGTTCCGCTGCACTCCCCGGCCGTGGACGCGATCAGCCTCTCCGTGCCGGCCGCCCGGCTCGGCACGGAAAGCGAGGAGCGGATCGTCGCGGCGTTGCGCGGCGCGGTCGGCCAGGTCCGCGCCGCCCGTAGCCTGCTCGCCGGAGCCTGAGCGGCACACCGCCCAACGGCACCGATCCACGGTACGGCGTTCGACCCGCCGAATCCGGCGCCAAAACCGGATCATCGGCATGAACGGTCCGCCGGAGGCACCGCCCGAGTTGCTTTCCGATATCAAGCATGTAAATGTGTCACTAGCTGCCATGGGAGCGCTCCCCAGGGATCACCGCCGCACGCCCGGCACCTCGCGGCACCCCCACCAACTCCACGGACACTCACCACGCCAAGGAGCATCATGAGACGTCCCGTCCCCGTCTTCGCGGCGATCGCCGGCCTGCTCGTCGCCGGTTCGATCGCCGTGCTCACCTCCGCCGGCCCGGCTCAGGCCGACGTGCAGATCTGCGACCAGTACGGCTCGACCACCATCCAGGGCCGGTACGTGGTCCAGAACAACCGCTGGGGCACCACCGCCCAGCAGTGCATCAACGTCACCAACAACGGCTTCTCGATCACCCGACAGGACGGTCAGGGCAGCACCAGTGGCGCGCCCGTCTCGTACCCGTCGATCTTCTTCGGCTGCCACTACACCAACTGCTCGCCCGGAACCAACCTGCCGATGCAGGTGAGCCAGATCAGCAGCGCGAGCAGCAGCATCAGCTACAACTTCGTCGGCGGCGCCACCTACAACGCCTCCTACGACATCTGGCTGGACCCGCAACCGAAGCGGGACGGCGTCAACCAGATGGAGATCATGATCTGGTTCAACCGGCAGGGCTCGATCCAGCCGATCGGATCGTCGGTGGGCAGCGGCAACGTCGGCGGGCGTACCTGGGACGTGTGGCGCGGCAACAACGGCGGCAACAACGTCATCTCGTACGTCGCGTCGTCCCCGATCAACAGCTGGAACTTCAGCGTGCTGGACTTCATCAACGACGTCCGCAACCGTGGCGCGATCACCAACTCCTGGTACCTCACCAGCATCCAGGCCGGCTTCGAGCCGTGGCAGGGCGGCACCGGACTCGGCGTCAACTCGTTCTCCGCGTCGGTCAACGGCGGCGGCAACCAGCAGCCCACCAGTCAACCGACCAGTCAGCCCACCGGTCAGCCGGGCGGCTGCCGGGTGGCCTACACGGCGAACTCCTGGAACAACGGTTTCACCGCCTCGGTCACCGTCACGAACACCGGCTCCAGCCCGATCAACGGCTGGACGCTGAACTACAACCTGCCCTCCGGACAGCAGGTCACGAACTCCTGGAACGCCACCGTCACCCAGAGTGGATCAGCGGTGACCGCCCGGAACATCAGCCACAACAGCAGCATCGCACCGGGCGCCACCGCGTCGTTCGGATACCAGGGAACGTTGAACGGCAGCTATTCGTCGCCGACCTCGTTCACCCTCAACGGCTCCACCTGCTCCCGGGCCTGACCCGAACCCCGTAACTCCGGCTACGGCGAGCGCATCCCACCCGGCTCCGGTCATCACTGACCGGAGCCGGGCGCCGTCTCCGCCGCAGCACGGTGCCGAACCGAGTACGACGCCGGACCGGGCCGCGGTCGATCGCGGTAGGACGCCGAACGGAGTCAGCGGGCGGTCGGACCGGAGGACGGGACACCCGGCCCGAGTTCGACACGCTGACCCGGAACGGGCGAACCGGCGCTGCGGGGATCGGCGAAGACCACCCGACTCAGGTCATGCCCGCCCGGATCGCCAGCCAGCACTCCGGGCACCGCCGACAGCATCGCCGAGCCGGCCGGCGGCACGGTCGGCAGCGCGCCGGGTCGTCCGGGCGGAAGCACCGGAGCCAGCGCGTGGAACGCCGCGCGTACCCGGTCCGCCCGGTACTCGAACGGATCGTCCGTCGCCCGTAGCAGGACACCGCCATGCCTCAGCGGCCGTACCTCGGCGAAGGCGCCCGACGCCCACAGGCGGTTCGGCCCGCCCAACCGGCGGGTCAGCTCCGCCGGGCACACCGTCACCCACTCGTAGCCCCGCAGGTACGTCCGGCTCTCCTCGGCCGAGGACTCCGCCGAGCGGCCGAGCGCCGCGTCCAGCATCGTGGCCGGCGACAGCATCCCGGCGTTGACGACGATCTCGCCGTACGCCGGGTCCGTGGCGTCGGCGACCAGCCGGGTCAGATCCAGCAGTGCCGGCAGCACCAGCGGCAGCCGCCCGGACCGCTGCTCGAACCCGATCGAGATCTGCAACCGGATATGACGGCGGCCGGCGAACCGGGCGAGGAAGATGTCCATCTCCGAGGCGGTCGCGCTCGGCGCCACGTCGAACCAGCGCGCCGACAGTTGGCAGCAGTCCTCGGTCATCCCCTCGGTCCACCGCCCCGGTCGACGTCGCCGACCCCGCCCGGCAGCGTCCAGCTCGAAGGCCGTCAGTGAGGTGGCCGGCTCGGCCGCGCCGTCCGGATGTACGAACGGCAGCAGCGCGCGGCACGCCTCGTCGTACCACCACCGGGCGAAGCCGCCGAGCCACACCGGATCCTCGCACCGGTCGAGATAGAGCAGCCAGGTGACGAAGTCCGGCTCCGGACCACCATCACCGGAACCGGGCCGGCCGGGCTCCCCGCCGAGCAGTTGGTCGTACATCCCGCGCCTCTCCCTAGCCCCGCCGCATCCAGCCTTCCCGCTCCGGGCGGCGTGGTGCGAGCGACGGCGACGGCGCGCGTCGACCCGGGCGGTGGCTGCCGGCCAGGGTAGTCGCGCCAGCACCCCCGGGCTGAATCGCCCGCCGTACCGAGTCGGACTCAGCGCCCCATCGCGTCGAGCTGGCGCAGTTCGTCGTCGCCGAGCGAGAACCCGAAGATGTCGAAGTTCTCCCGGATCCGGGACGGCGTCGCCGACTTCGGGATCGCCACGATGCCGTGGTCGATGTGCCAGCGCAGCACGACCTGGCTCGGCGTGACCCCGTGCGCCCGCGCGATCTCGACCAGTACGGGATCGCGCAGGTCCGTGGTCTTCAACGGGCTGTAGCCCTCCAGCACCACGCCCCGCTCCTGGTTCTCGGCCAGTCGTCGGGGATCGTGCAGGGCCGGCCCCCACCGGACCTGGTTGACCGCCGGGGCCTCCTCGGTCGCCTCGATCAGCACGTCGAGTTCGATGGTGTCGTAGTTGCTCACCCCGACGGTCTGGACCAGACCCTCGTCCCGGACGGCGAGCAGTTCCCGCCAGGTGGCGATGCTCGCCCGATCGTTTCCGGGAGGCCAGTGGATCAGCCACAGGTCGACGTAGCCGGTGTCGAGCGCGGCCAGGCTGGCGGCGATCGTCTCCCGTTCCCGTCCGGCCCGCTCGGGTGGCAGCTTGGTGGTGAGGAAGACGTCCTCCCGGGCCACCCCGCTGTCCCGGATCGCCCGTCCGACCTCGTCCTCGTTGCCGTACATGGTGGCGGTGTCGATGTGCCGGTAGCCGACGTCGAGTGCCTCGCGGACCGCCTCGTACGCCTTCTGGCCGGAGATCTGCCAGGTGCCGAAGCCGAGCATCGGCATCCGGACCTCGCCGGGCAACTGGGCGGTGGGCTGGGCGGTGGCAGACGTCATGGAGCAGTCCTACCCCGGCCCGCTCCGACCATGCATCCCGGCACGCCCGGAGAAGTCGACGGACAATGGCGTCATGGGTGACCGGCTGGACGCGTACCGCCGCAAGCGCGATCCGGCGCGTACTCCCGAACCGGTGCCGGAGCCCGCACCGGCTGCCGGGGAGTCCGGGGACCGGTTCGTCATCCAGCAGCACCATGCCCGAGCGCTGCACTGGGACCTGCGGCTGGAGCGGGACGGCGTACTCGCCTCCTGGGCGGTGCCCCGGGGCCTGCCCCGGGAGCCGGGGCACGGTCACCTCGCGGTGCACACCGAAGACCACCCGCTGGAGTACCTCGACTTCCACGGCGAGATCCCGGCCGGCGAGTACGGCGGGGGCCGGATGACGATCTTCGACCGTGGGCACTACCGGTGCGAGAAGTGGCACGCCGACGAGGTGCTGGTGGACCTGCGCGGCGAGCGCGTCTCCGGACGGTACGTCCTGTTCCGGACCAGCCGCACCAGGACGCCGGACCGGAACAGGATGCCGGACCGGAACAGGACGCCGGACCGGAGAAGCGCCGACGCGGGCGACAGCGGCCGGGACTGGATCATCCGCCGGCTGGACCCGGCCCCGCCGGGCTGGACCCCGATGCCCGACCTGGTCCGCCCGATGCGGGCCGGCACCGCCTCGACGCTGCCGGCCGACGACGCGGCGTGGGGCTACGAGATGCGCTGGGACGGCGTCCGGGCGATCGGGTACGTCTCCGGCGGGCGGCTGCGGTTGACTTCCGGCACGGACGACGATCTGACGTCGGCGTACCCGCAGTTGCGTGAGCTGGCCGAGGAGTTGGCTCCGACGGAGGCGGTGCTGGACGGCGAACTGGTGACCTTCGACGACGCCGGCCGGGTACGCCCGGCACCCGGCCCGGACGGCCGGCGCGGCACGGGCCGGGACCGTACCCAGTATCTGATCTTCGATCTGCTCTGGCTGGAGGGGACCGCCAGCCTGGACCTGCCCTACGCCCAGCGCCGGGAACTGCTCGACGGGCTGGCGCTGTCCGGGGCGCACTGGCAGACACCGCCGTTCTTTTCCGCCGGCGGCCGGTACGCGCTCGACGCCAGCCGGGAACAGGGTCTGGCCGGCGTGGTGGCCAAGCGGCTGGACGCCGGCTACCTTCCCGGCCGGCGCTCGCGCCGCTGGCTGGCCGTCGACAACTGAGCATCCCGACCGACAACTGAGCATCCCGGCGCGAAAGTGACCCGGCACGCATCGGATACCGGCCAGTCACATCGGCTCGACGGGGATCATGGAAGAACCCGAGTACTGGAGGCCATCCGGTGTACCTCACGCACCTGCAGTGCCCGCGCTGTGACACCGCCCACGACGCCGACCGGCCGCAGAACCTCTGCTCGTGCGGCTCTCCGCTGCTGGCCCGGTACGACCTGGACGGCGTGCGCCGGGCGGTCGCGCCGGAGACGTTCGCGGGCCGGGCGGCCGATCTCTGGCGGTACCGTGAACTCCTGCCCGTCGCCGACGCCGCCCACGTCACCACCTTCGGCGAGGGCTGGACTCCGATGCTGCCGGCCCCGCGCTACGGCGGGTCGATCGGCCTGCCCAACCTTCTGGTCAAGGACGAGGGCCTGATCCCGACCGGCTCGTTCAAGGCCCGGGGCGCGGCGGTCGGGGTGTCCCGGGCCCGGGAGCTGGGCATCAGACACGTGGCGATGCCGACCAACGGCAACGCGGGAGCCGCCTGGGCCACCTACGCCGCGCGGGCCGGAATGCGGGCCACCATCGCGATGCCACTCGGCGCGCCCACCATCACCCGCCGGGAATGCGTGGCCGCCGGAGCGGAACTCCACCTGATCGACGGCCTGATCGGCGACGCCGGCCGGCACGTCGGCAAGCTGATCGCCGCCTCGTCCGGATCACCGGGCGGGGAGATCTTCGACGTCAGCACCCTCAAGGAGCCGTACCGGCTGGAGGGCAAGAAGACCATGGGGTACGAGATCGTCGAGCAGCTCGGCTGGCAGGTACCCGATGTCATCCTCTATCCGACCGGTGGCGGGGTGGGACTGATCGGCATCCACAAGGCGCTGCACGAGATGCGGACGCTGGGCTGGATCGGAGACGCCCTGCCCCGGCTGGTGGCCGTACAGTCGACCGGTTGTGCCCCGATCGTGCGGGCCTTCGGTGCCGGCGCGAACCGGGCCGAACCGTGGGCCGACGCCTCGACGGTCGCGTTCGGCATCAACGTGCCCGCACCGCTGGGCGACGAACTCATCCTCGACGCTCTGCGGGACACCGGCGGTACGGCGATCGCGGTGGACGACGAGTCGATCCTCGCCGACCTGCACGAGTTCGGCGCCCGGGAGGGCCTGCTGCTGTGCCCGGAGGGGGCGGCCTGCCTGACCGCCGCCCAGCGGCTGCGGGCCGGTGGCTGGATCCGCCCGGACGAGCGGGTGGTGGTGCTGAACACCGGGGCCGGGCTCAAGTATCCGGAGACCGTCGACGTGGGCGGCCTGCCGGTGGTTCCCCGGTGAACGCCCGGACGGTGGACCGAAATTTGACAACGACGTCTCCGACCAGAAGGCGTTGAGTGGTTATGTCTTTCGTCGCGAAGCCCGCCCGGAACACCGGGTCGATCGGGCCCGATGGCGTGCCGGACCAGCTCGGCGAGGCCGATGCGGCGCTGTGGCGTGGGGCGACCACGATCCTTGCCGCCAACTGGACGGGTACCCACACCGTGCCCTCCCGCACCCTCTACCCGCACCAGTGGAGTTGGGACGCCGGCTTCATCAGCATCGGGCTGGCCCACACGGCACCCGACCGGGCCTGGCGTGACCTGCGCAGCCTGTTCGAGGCGCAGTGGCCGGACGGGCGGGTGCCGCACATCGTCTTCGACCCGGGGGTGACCGAGCGCGACTACTTTCCGGGTCCGACCTTCTGGGCCGGCGAGGGCGGACCGGTCGGTTCGGGCCGTGGCAACGGCGGACGGCCGAACGGTAACGCCGGCGGCACCCCGGACCGGACGTTCTCGGCACCGGCGGGCACGAACGGCGGCCCGGCAAGGCTGAGCAGCGGAATCGTGCAGCCTCCGGTGCACGCCCTCGGCGCCTGGACGATCTACCGGCGCGCACCCGGGCACGCCGCCGCCGAGGAACTGCGTTGGCTGTACCCCCGCCTCGTCGCCCAGCAGGAGTATCTGGCGACCGCCCGGGACGTCGGCGGCGCGGGGCTGAGCGCGATCGTCCATCCGTGGGAGTCCGGCCTGGACAACAGCCCGTCCTGGGACGAGGCGCTCGCCGCCGTACCGGTGACGCCGGACGTACTCCGCCGGTACGCCCGCAGGGACAACCAGGTGGTCGCCTCGAAGCACCGCCCGACCGACGAGGACTATGCCCGGTACCTGACCATCGCGTTGTCGTACCGGGACGGGGGTTACCGGGATGCGGACCTGGGGCCGCGGCACCCGTTCCTGGTCGAGTGTCCGGGCTTCAACGCGCTGCGGGGGGCGGCGGAGCTGGCACTGGCCCGGATCGCCGAGGTGGTCGGTGCCGACCCGGCGGTGCACCGGGCCCGTGCCGCGTCGATCACGCGGCTACTGGTCGACCGGCTCTTCGACCCGGAAACCGGCATGTTCCATCCCCTGGACGTGCGCACCGGCCGGCGCAACCCCGCCCGGTGCGTCAACGGGCTGCTGCCGCTGATCCTGCCCGAGCTGCCCGCCGTCCAGGTGGCGAGCCTGGTGGCCGTGCTCGAATCGGACCGGTTCGGGGTCTCCGCCCGGATGCCGGTGCCCAGCTACGACCGGACCGCCGCCGATTTCGACCCGTTCCGGTACTGGCGCGGCCCGGTCTGGTCCAACATCAACTGGCTGCTCTGGCGCGGGCTGCGGACGCACGGGCAGGTCGAGCTGGCCGGCACGGTGCGGGCCGCCCTGCTCGACCTGGTCCGAGGATCCGGGTACTACGAGTACTTCCACCCCGGCAACGCCGCGGGGATCGGCTCCCCGGCGTTCAGTTGGACCGCGGCCCTCACCCTGGATCTCCTCGCCGATCCGGACCCGCCGGCCTGACCCGGTCAGCTGTTCGGCGGCTCGTCCTTGCCCGCCTCCTCCAACGCGTCGGCCTCCTCCTTCGTCTGGTGCACCGCCTGGTCGGCGTGCTCCGGCGGGCCGTAGACGGTGTAGAGGACCAGCGGGTTGGGGCCGGTGTTGACGAAGTTGTGCTTCCGCCCGGCCGGTACGACCACCAGGTCGCCCTGGGCCACCTGGCGCTTCTGGCCGGAGACCTGCGCCTCACCGGTTCCACTGACGAAGGTGAGGATCTGGTCGGTGTCCTCGTGGACCTCCTCGCCGATCTCGCCGCCCGGCGGGATCGTCATGATGACCAACTGGGTGTGCTTGCCGGTCCACAACACCCGGCGGAAGTCCGGGCTCTTTTCGGCAACGGTGGCGATCGTGTAGTGCTCCATGCGCGGTTCCTTACCCCTTGAAGACCGGCGGATAACGCGCGGCCACGCGTCTGGGGTACCGAACGGGACGGCGGCGGCGATTGCCGGCGGCCGGGGATCTCCTTAGCAGGTTCCGGCCAGCCTCAGGTTTGGTTTCGAGGACGGTGGGAAACCCCACAACCAGCCGGAACGGCACCCGCCGAACCGGTCGAGCCAGGTCCCCGCCGGGCGTACCGCCGTTGGGCTGCGCGGGCGGGAGACGGCCAGAGCGCGGCGACGCCATGATCCATCAGGCGGCGCCGCGCGCTCGTGCGTACCCTGCCTCGGAAGCTGGTACCCGCCTTCCACGTCTCGCGTTTACGCGCGTCTGCCTGTCTTCACGCGTCTCGTGTCCACAGTGGCTCCCGCACCCGATCCGGAGGATCCCGCCGGATCCCGCCGGTCCCTGCGACGCCGGGCCGCGCCGCAGGGACCGGGGCCAGGCGGGGACTGCCTGGCCGGAATGACGTTCGGCTGGTGGCGCGAGTGACGTCCGCCGGTGGCGCGCCGACCCGATGTCGGCACGCGCGACTCAGGACGAGACGTGCAGGTGGAAGGAGCGGTCGGCGGGGGTGCCGGCGCTGTTCCAGGTCTGCACGAAGACACCGTTGGGGACGCCGGCCCGGCCGACCACGGCTATCTCGCCGGGCGGGGAGCCGCCCACGCTGCCGGGCAGGCCGATCGTGGCGGTGAAGGCCGATCTCGTGACGTCCTGGATGAACACCACCTGGTACTGGCCAACGGCCAACCGGACGGAGGAGACCGCCCCGAACCCCCGGGCGAGGGTCCCGTTCGTGTTGACCACGGCGAAGTGGCCCTGGGCGGTCGCCGGCAGCCCGGCGGCGGTGGCGGGTACGGCCAGGACGTCGAGGCCCTCGGCCTCCGTTCCGGTGGCGGGCGGCTGTTCGATCGCGGAATGCCTGGCTTCGCTGGTGTCGGGCTGTCTGGCCTCGCTGACTTCGGGCATGGTGGTGGCTCCTTGCTGGGCGGGTCGGTCTCCGACCCAGGTGACGAGGGATCGCGACAGCGGTACGGCGAGCGGCTGACCTGGTGGGTCGGGCCGGATGGATCCGTGCCGGTCGCGCTGCGTGCCTGCGACCGAGATTACTCTCTGTCAACGTATGACCACAGTTAGTACGTCTGTCCGATCACGGACACGTCGTCTGGACAACGACGCCACGACGTAGTTTGATGAACGTCAATTGGGGCCGGGCGCTGGAGCAAGTCGTACTCCCAGAAAGGCTCTTGGCATGCCTGGTCGCAAGCTGCCCACCCGACTCCTCGCCGCCGTCCTCGGACTCGTGCTGCTGCCGCTGTCGGCAGCCCCCGCGTACGCCGATCCGCTGATCCCGCTGCCTCCACCCGGCCAACCGGTGGTCACCGACCTCACCTCGACCGGCGCCACGCTGACCTGGGAACGGCCCGTCGGCCCCGTCTTCCGCTACAGCATGCTGCGGCTGGTCGACGGCGAGTGGCAGGGCTTCGTGTCGATGCCGTTCAACTCGTACACCCTCGCTGGCCTGACGCCGAACACCGAGTACACCGTCGCGGTACGCGCCGCCGCGCTGGCCGGGTCGGGCTACACCCTGAGCCCGCTCTCCGAACCCGTGACCTTCACCACCCTGCCCGAGCCGGCCGGCTGGAACTGCACCGTCTCGATCAGCGCCGACCAGTACGGCGGCTTCACGGTGCGAGGCACGCTGGTCTGGTCCGGCGCCGATCCGGTCCTCCGCTGGACCGTCGGGTTCACCATCGCGACGAATCTCCGGATCACCCAGGGCTGGAACTCGGCGATCACTCGCAGCGGCACCCGGGCCACGATCACGGCACCGGGATGGAACGGTTCGCCATCCATCCCGCCCGGTGTCCCACAGAACTTCGGATTCAACGGCCGCTACACCGGGACCTTCACCCCACCCGGCGACTTCCAGGTCGAGCCCGGCCGGGTCTGCACGATCCTCCAGTGACGCACGCCGGCTCCGGGCCCGCCCACCGGTTCCGGAGCCGGCGAGGCAGCATGGAGGGGTGAACACGCGAACAGCCGAGCGCTACGGGCCGCTGGCAGAGCTGCTGGCCGGTGGCGACGTCGCGGTGCTCAGCGGGGCGGGCCTGTCGACGGAGTCGGGGATTCCCGACTACCGGGGACCGAGCGGGGCGCTCCGCCGGCACACTCCGATGACGTACCAGACGTTCGTTCAGGACGCGGTGGCCCGGCGCCGTTACTGGGCCCGGAGCCACCTCGGCTGGCGCACCGTGACCGGTGCCACCCCGAACGCGGGTCACCGGGCGGTGGCCGAACTCGACCGGCGGGGACTGCTGGCCGGCATCCTGACCCAGAACGTGGACGGGTTGCACCAGGCGGGCGGTGCCCGGTCGGTCGTCGAACTCCACGGCAGCCTGGCCAGGGTGATCTGCCTGGGCTGCGGCGGGTCCAGCGACCGCGAGACGCTGGACCGCCGGCTGCGGGCCGCCAATCCCCGGTTCACCGCCTGGTACGACACCGTGAACCCGGACGGCGACGTCGAGCTGCCCGACGAGGCGGTCACCGACTTCCGCACCGTGGACTGTCTGGCGTGTCCGGGCGGGATGCTGAAACCGGACGTCGTCTTCTTCGGCGAATCGGTTCCCGCCGAGCGGGTCCAGACCTGCTTCGACCTGGTCGAGCGGGCCCGGCTGCTGCTGGTCCTCGGGTCGTCCCTGACGGTGATGTCCGGGCGACGGTTCGTCGTCCGGGCGGCGAAACTGGACATCCCGGTGGTGATCATCAATCAGGGGGCGACCCGGGGCGACGACTACGCCTCGCTGACCGTCGACGCGCCACTCGGCCTGGTGCTACCCGAACTGGTCCGGCTCCTTCCCCCGGCCCGAACCCCCGACCCGTCGCCCCTCGGCCACCGGTCCGGTCA
>NZ_JADPUN010000253.1 GCF_015690345.1 Plantactinospora alkalitolerans
GGTTGTGGCGGCGGCAGCGGGTGATCGCCGATCGTGTTTTCGGGGACTTGTTCGACTTCGGTACCGACGATTCCGCGCGAGGAGTTTGCCCTCCGAACCGCCCTCAGAATCTTGGATCCGCTGAGTTACGTTTTGCAACCCAGCACTCGGATCCATGGAAATCGGACGTTTGGCAGCCTTCGCGGGGGCAGTTCGGCGAGCACCAACCAGGATTGGCCGACGGCGCTCGCTCGTCGACGACCGGGCCAAGACTCTTCTGGCCTGACTTTGATGTACCCGATCCGCCGGGTCCGGCGACAAGATCACCGTCAGGATCCTGGAAGTACGACAGAGCGGTCTGATCTGCCGTCCCGCTACCGAAGCCGGGGCTGACACCGACCTGGCACGGAGTCCATAATGCATTCGTGGCGGTCTTCGGCGGTTTAAGGCGGTGGGCTGGTTTCGCGGCCGTTGTCTCCGGGGGATTGTTCCTGGGGTCGGTAGGCTGGGTGGTGTGGACAGTGTGGAGGCTGCCGCCCGACTTGCAGGACGTCAGTGACAAAGCCAGTTCGGTGGGCGGGCTATTGCTGTCGGCCGGCAGCCTGCTGTTGACACTTGCGATGTTCGTCGCGTCTCTTCGTACTGCCTCGTCCGAGCCGGAGCAGCAACTGACCCGCGCCGCCAACGAATTGGCCCGTCAGGAACATCGACAATGGCTGGCGGATGCGGAAGCTCGCGGTCTGGATCTGACCCTTCCTATTGATGTTTCCTGGGAGGAGGTTCGTCTAAAAGGTACAACCGGACGCTCCCAGCCACTTCTGCGCGGCACCGTCAACAGCTTGTCGGCGACTTGGCACCGGCTCGACGTGCGTCAGCTTGTTATTCTCGGTGCGGAAGGATCTGGGAAGACGTCCCTGGCGGTTTCGCTGGTCAACGACATGTATCGGCGTCAGATAGAGCCGGAACTCTCATGTCCCGCCAAGACACCGGTACTGGTCAGCTGTTCTGATTGGATTGTTGGGCAGGATTTCGAGAGATGGCTGGCGACCAGGCTCGAAGAGCGCTACCCAAGAATTGCTACGGACAAGCGCCTTTTCGGGAAGCATCCGATTTGCGAGTTGGTGCGTCAGTACCGCATCCTCCCCGTGCTCGACGGACTGGACGAACTTGCCGATGACAATCGGATCGACCTGCTGAAGGTTGTCAGTAAGAGAATGGGTCGTGAACCCTTCATCGTGACCTGCCGGCGCAAAGAGTTCCTGCGAGCCACCAAGAGAGGCGAGGTCCTGCCCTTGGCGACCACGATCGCCCTCAAGGCTGTCGAGCACCACCAAGCTATCAATTTCCTCTCGGCCGGAGATCGGGTGGGTCGATGGGATCCGGTGGCCGAGGCCATTTTGGCACGTCCAAATGGCCCGCTGGGGCGTACGTTGTCCACTCCGCTTATGGCCTTCCTCGCTCGCGAGGCTTATGACGCTCCGCAACAGGAGCCCATTGAACTTGTGGGTTTCGACAACGCAGTCGCGCTTGAGAAACACCTGTTGGATGCCTATCTTCCGGCGATCTATCGCAAACGTCCTCCGTCACTTGGTGCGAGACGGCACCCGACCTACCGGCTGGCGCAGGCAAAGACCTCACTAGGTGTGTTGGCCCAGCAGGTCGCACCCGATGGTCGATACTCCATAGCTTGGTGGCGACTGATTCATATACTGCCACCAAGCGTTGCCTACTATGGTCCGAGTTTGCTAGCCGCCGTGCTGTTCTTCTTGGCAGCGTGGCCCACGCCGCTTCCCCTCCTGTACGCGGTGGCCATCGCTATCGCGATTGCGGCCAGTGGACGGGCACGCCCTTTGAATCGCATTCCGCTGAAGCTGCGCATCAACTCGTCATTGATCATCAAGCTGTTATTTCTCACGTGCATGCCGTATGCCGTGTTCGCTTTTGGTGATACAGAGATCCCGGTCGGCCTTCCAGTGCTGTTCTTCCTCGTGGCTGGGGCTCTCGGCAACGGCATAGCCTATTTCCGGAACGTCAGCGATTTGCGCGACTCGCGATCATCTTTGCGTGACGATGCCTACGCGCTGACAGCCCGCGTGGCCATAGGCGGTGTTCTGGGTGCTACATACGCTTTCGCAGTGCTGGATCGCACAGTGGTGAACATCGTCTGCTTGGTCGTCTGCGGCGGAGTGTCGACAGGCCTGACCGATATTTTCGGCGGTGCATGGGAACGCTCGATAGTAGCACGAGTAATACTCGCCGCGAGGCGGCTCATACCCATACGAGCCGTCACTTTTCTGGATGATGCCCATCGCCGCGGAGTACTGCGCCGAATCGGTGCCGAATACGAGTTCCGGCATGCCAGGATCCGCGAACACTGTGCGGCCTCCGGCCCCGCCGTTCCCACCAAGGCACCCGTCGAAGAAAGTGTGAACCCGGGGCTGATAGGCGGGCTCGGAGCAGCCGTCGTGGCCTTCATCGCCGTCGGCGGTACGCTGGCCAGTCGCCTGGCGTGCGCAGCGGCGGGTTTCCTCCTTATTTGGCTTTGTTTCCGCAAACGAGCACGTTGACCTAGACCCAAACGCCGTTCAGTTGGAGCGGCGGTCGGCCTGTCAAGGCGAAACCGACTGTCCCGGCAGGTAGGGAGACGCACGCGGCAGATGCCTGGGCAGGAACCGCAGCCACCGGGCCTCCGACCGTACGCCGAGCAGGACCTGCGCCACCGCCATGGTCAACAGCTCCGCGTCGGACAACCTCGGCGGACGCCCGAACCTACGCGGCCGTCCCAGCCAGTCATCGATCTTGACCTGGAGTGCGGCCAGAAAGGTGTTGATGTCTGTCGTCACAAACAGATCCTCAACACCCTTCCCCATGCCCGCAGCCCCGAACGACTTCGGACTTACTCGTCCAGTGCATCACCTCGGCCGGGCCTCCGGGCCACCTGCCACCTGCCACCTGCCATCGCGAGGGCCGCCCATGATCGGGGTCAGTTCGCTTCCCCTACGATCTGGCAATGTTTTCGCGCATCTTCCGTCGCGAGCCCGGTGAGCCTCGGCTGACCCCGCCTGTGCTCGACACCGACATAGCTTTGGACGACCACGCGGTGCGCCACGCCCGGGACCGGGCACGGGCCGGTGACTGGACCGCCGCGCGTGACGTGGTGGCGGTCGCCGGAACGGACTGGGAGCTGCGCTCCCGGCGGATCTCCGTGCTGAGCGATGCGGCGGTGGAGAACGACGCCTGGCTCTACGCCTGGCTCCGATCCTCGCCGGACGACCCGACCGCCGTGACGATCTATGCGGAGGTGCTGGGCGTCCGGGCCGGCGACGCGCGCGGCGACGCCCCGGCGTCCAGGACCAGTCCCGAGCAGTTCCGGGCGTTCGCGGAGCTTTCCGACGCGGCGGCGACGGCCAGCCGTAGGGCGATCGCCCTGGCCGGACCGGACGACCCGACGCCGTACGTCGAACTGCTGGGCGCGGCGTTCGCGGACGGGCAGGTGGATTCGCCGGAGTTCCAGGAAGCGCTCGCGGAGGCGAAGCGGCGGGATCCGTACAACTTCGATCTGCACGTGACGATGGTGAGCCTGCTCTGCCAGAAGTGGTTCGGCTCGCACGAGCAGATGTTCGGAGCAGCGCGCGAGGTTGCCGGCGCGGCGCCACCCGGAGCGAACGTCGTGGTGGTGCCGTTCCTCGCGCACTTCGAGTACGCGATGCGCGAGTACGGCTGGGACCAGCGCACTCCGGAGTCGTTGGCCGCCTGTTCCCGGCACTTCCAACGCCCCGAGGTGCAGCGGGAACTCGACACCTGGGCCGCCAAGTGGCGGGCCGGCCCGCACGGGCCCGCCCGCGCGATGACCTGCCGGCACTGGCTGGCGCTGGCCTATTTCCTCGCCCGGCGGCGCGCCGAGACGAAGGCGGCCCTCGACGAGATCGGGCCCTATCTCGGGCCGACGCTGGCGTGGGCGTACTTCTTTCCCTCCACGGAGGCGGGTTTCCTGACGGCCTGGCGGTGGGCCAACACGTAGGCCGTGCCCGCTGACGCTTCAGTCCGAGTCGGTGGCACCGAGGATCGCGACCGTGCGGTGGTCGGGCCGGAGGACGGCTATGCCGGTGTCCATCGAGGGGTCGACCGCGAGGTGCCAGTCCGAGGTGTAGAGGAGCCAGGCGCATCGGCCGGCGGCGGCCTCGATCGTCGGGATGTCGTCCCCGGGTACGCCGACCAGGGCGGCGAGCGACTGCCATGAGGCACGTCGCCCGTAGGCCCCGTGCATGCGCGGGCCGTACGCGCTGCCGCCGGCGGCCGCGTGGAAGAGTGTCCGCAGCACGCCGGCGGTTGTTCCGCCGCACGTTCTCGTCATGCTGTCGCCGACGCTCTTCGGGCCGAGTACGCGCAGCAGTGCGGCGCCGAAGTCGGCGGGGTCGAGCGGGCGGTCCAGCAGGTACAGCCTGGCCTCCGTGGTGTCGCCGGTGTCCGAGATCCAGCTGTGGTGGGCGGTCAGTGCCCGGCCGGCGTCGGGCCAGTCGAGTTCGGTCGCCGTCACGTCGATCCCGTCCGGACCGGGCGCGGGGGGTGCGCCGTCGCCGGGCGGACGCCAGTTCGGGGACGGCGGGTCAGGGTGGTGGCTCAGGACGTGTCGGTGTTCGGTGGGCGTACGGCGCAGCGGCAGCATGCCGAGGGGATGCCCGGTGGCCCGCAGTCGTTCGGCGTATCCGGCTGCGGCGCTGGCGTCGTAGCGCAGCGCGGTCTCCTGGAGCAGGCAGGCCGCAAACTCGTCCGTGGCGGCCGCGGTGTCGAAGACCGCGAGGAGGTGCTCGACGGGTTGTCCGGTGGCCAGCCATGCGGCGACCTCGGCGAGTTCGTAGCGGACCGGGGCCCAGGCCCGGCCTTCGGCGGCGAAGGTACGCACGTGCCGGATCCGGTCCGCGTTCCCGGGGGCGTACGCCAGCCGTCGCAGGGCGACCTCGAATCCGTGGCGCATCGGATAGGTCGGCGCCGGTACCCGTAGCAGTGCGGCCAGCAGCTCGGTGAGCCACTCCGGATCCGCCCGCTGGACGGCGTTGTCGGTCACCTTGACCGCCCGGTTCCAGTGCCGGTCCCGGTGGTTGTCCGCCAGTCCCATCCGCCGGACCGCTTCCTCGATCTCCATCAGGCGGAAGTGTCACATCGTCGTCCTGCCGTATCAACACGTGCACGGCGCCGGGTTGCCGCACGCTCGACGCGCTCCCCGGCCCGCTCCCCGGAGCACACACCGGCAGCCGGCCCGGCAGGAGTGGTCCTGCCGGGCGTCCTGCCTGTTACCCCGCGTCCGGCTTCGCTTGACTCTGCGTCATGACCCAAATCTGGAAAGCGCCCGCCCGTTCGGTGGTCGTCGGGGTACTGGTCGGCACGGCAGCGCTGGTCGGCCCCGTTCCCACCGCCGCGTACGCGGAACCCGGTGAGCCGTTTCAGTCGACCCCGTCCGGGGCCGAGTCAATCGTCGACGTGATCCCGGCGGAGACCCTGCGTCGGATGGCCGCCCAGACCCCGCTGATCGACGCCGCAAACGTGATCCGGACGGCTGTCGAGGGCGCGTCCCCGCGCGGCTACGCCGGGATCGGCCTGGTCGACGACCATGTCACCCTCTGGTGGAAGGGCGTGCCGCCCGCCGACATCGCCGCCGCGGTGGCGACCGTCCGCCGGACCGCATCGGTCGAGGTGGCGAGGGCCACCTACTCCCGCACGGAACTGGAGAAGGCGGCCGCGAAACTCGTCCCGGTGGTCGAGGCCGACCGGGCCGACGCCGCCCATGCCGTACGGCTGCGTACCGATGGTGCCGGCGTCGAGGTCGCCGTCGACGACACGGCCGGCGCCGCACTGCCGAAGTTGCCGGCCACCGGTGTCCGGACCACGATCGTCGAGCGGGACCGGCTCGCGCCGATCTCCCGTAACGCCGACTCGGCCCCGTACGACGGCGGGGCGTACATCTCGCCGGCTCCTGGCTCCTGGTGCACGGCCGGCTTCGGCGTGACCAACGCATCCACTGCCGCCACCTACCTGCTCAGCGCCGGCCACTGCGGGTCCCTCGGCCAGGTGTGGAGCACCGGTGCGGGGACGCAGATCGGTGCCGTCACGCACCGGAACGCGGACCACGACACGATGCTGATCTCGACGCCCACTCCCGGTGACCACATCTACGTCGGTGGGGTGAACGACGAGGTCCGGGCCCGGGTCGTCGGCTGGACCAAGGTCTTCCCGGGGCAGCTGCTCTGCCAGTCCGGTGTCACCTCGGCCGGCGTGCTCGGCGGTCCGATCTGCGATCTCCGGGTCGAGTTCCACTACGACGACCGGGAGGAACTGGTCGAGGCCACCCAGGTCGACGGTGAGCAGGCGGCGCGGCAGGGCGACAGCGGCGGCCCGGTCTACGCGGTCAACGCCGACGGCACGGTGCTCGCCGCCGGGACGACCACCCGGTTCGCCGGGCCGGGCTTCGGTTTCCAGGACTTCGCCACCGCCCGGGCCGACTTCGGCGACCTCGTGCCGGCGACCGCCATCCCCAGCAGTTGCCGGGTCTCCTACGCCGTCACCGACTCGTGGGGCACCGGCTTCACGGCCAGCGTCACCGTCTACAACGACGGCCCGGCCGTCAGCGGCTGGTCGCTCGGCTGGAACTTCCCCGGTGGCCAGCTCATCCAGGGCCACTGGAACGGCGTCTTCCAGCAGTCGGGTTCGGCGGTGACGGTGGCCAACGAGAACTACAACGCCGCCATCCCGACCGGCGGAGCGGTGAGCTTCGGTTTCACCGCGAACGGTTCGCCGACCGCGCCGGCACCCTTCACTCTCAACGGCACCACCTGCAACTGACCGAAGTCTTCCCCGTACCCGCAGGGCCTCGCCGGTAGATCCGGCGGGGCCCTGCCCGGCGGGTGTGCAGGCTGCCCGGCTAGGAAGTCGGGGTCGGGGTCTTGGTTGAGGTCGGGCTCGCGCTCGGGGTCGGCGGTGGCGGGTCGACCGCGATTCCGATCCGCGCGGGGGCCGAGAGGTTCCCCGAACTGTCGAAGGCCCGGACCTCGAAGATGTAGACGCCGTACCCACGGGAGCGGCCGTAGGCGAACGTGTCGCCGACCATGGTGGTCGCGGAAACGTCACCGGTCTGCTGCACCCGGTATCCGGCGACGAAGACGTTGTCCCAGGACGGGTTCCAGGTGACGCGGTAGTGGCCGTCATGCGGGCCGGTGAGCCGCAGGTTGGTCGGGGCGGTCGGGGGATCGCTGTCGGGAACCGAGCCCAGCTTGATGATGGCGAACGGGGAGGAGTTGCCGGCCGCGTCGATCGCCCGGATTCCGAAGGTGAAGACCATCGGCGGCGGGATCGGCATCGTGTGGCTGGTGTCGGTGGTGGTGGCGAACCTGGTCCCGTTGGAGAAGATCTCGTACCTGATCACGCCCCGGTCGTCGGTCGAGGCGTCCCAGCGCAGCGTGAGGGTCTGGCTTCCGTGCTCGGTCCGGGGGTTCGCCGGAATGCTCGGCGGGCTGACGTCCGGCCCGCCACTGTCGCCACCGGCACACGACACGTTGTTGATCAGGCAGCCCTGCGGCGTGCCGGAGCCGGACGCCATCCACCCGAAACTGGTCGAAACGCCTGCGGGCAGGCCGCCGTTCCACGGCAGGCTGGTGAAGATGTAGCGGGTCCCCGCCCGGGTCAGGTTCGCGTTCCAGTGCTGCACGATGCTGGTGCCGGTGGGCAGTTCGAATTCCACCCGCCACCCGGTCATCGGGTCCGGAGCGTCGTTGCGGACGGTCATCGTCGCGATGTAGCCGGTCGGCCACTCGCTCACCTTCTCGAAGGACGAGGTGGCCGCCTCGGCGCGACCGGGTAACAGCAGGACCGCTGCGATGCCGAGGGTCAGCGCCGATGCCAGGGCCAACACGGATGTTCGGCGACGCGTCAGAATCGTCATGCGTTACACATTAATTTTCTTCGATGTGAAGAGCAATCGCGTCTTGCCATTCCAATTAGACCCGATCAGTCGCTCGAAATGGTGACATGCCCGGCCTCGTTGGCTAATCGCGACGGCCGGCCCTCTGCGACCTCCCGCTCAGCCGTCACACGGCGAGGAGTTGCCATTGTTGGTTGGTTCCGCCGTTGGCGGCCCACTGGACCACTTGGGCGCCGTCGTTCAGCGAGCCGCCCGACACGTCGGCGGCGAGTCCGTTTCGGACATTGATCAAGTGGTAATAACCGTCGCCGGTACCGACCAGCCGCCACCACTGGTGGGTGCCGGCGGTGTCGGACCACTGGCCGAGCTGGGTGCCCTGTGCGGTCGAGCCGCCAGGGCTTTCGAGCACCTTGCCGCTGCTGCGGCTGATCAGCCGAAACGACTGGTCGGGGTTGGGCTCCAGCCGCCATTGCTGGTTGGTGCCGCCGGTCCACGACCACTGGACGGCCTTGGCGCCGTTGGCGGTCGAGGCGCCGGAGACGTCGAGAACCTTCCCGCTGCGCCGGTTCACCAGGCGGTGATAGCCGGTGGGCAGCTCCCGGCCAGGAAGCTCCACGGTGACCTGTACCTGTTGACCGGCGGTCAACGAGACCACGCGGGCATGCGAGCCCAGCGGGGAGGGGGCGACCGTCGCCGAGGTGGAGATGGAGGTCATCCCGCGGCGGCTTATCAGAGTGATGTTCTGGGTGACTGCCGAAGTGAGCGTCGCCTGTGCGGTGCGGGCGGCCAGATCCCAGGTGAGGCTGTCGACGCGGACCCGGTTGCGGCCCCGTACGCCGGTGATGCTGCCCTTGGCGAGTTGGTCGGGCAGGGCGGGCAGCAGCTCGACGATGCCGGGCCTGGTGTGTACGAGTGCTTCGCCGAGCACGCCGGGCAGGGCGTTGGCCGTGTCGGCGTTGTAGATGTCGAGGTTCGGGTTGTGCGACGTCATCAGCGACCTGAAGACCATGTTGTTGCCGAGCACCTTCCGGAGATTGCTGTAGAGGAGGTTGCCGTCCTTCAGCCGGGCGGCCGCAAGTGCCCGGTGCAGGCTGCCGTGGGCGGAGACGTTCTCGTCGCCGCGCAGCGCGAGCGCCCTGAGCGAGGCGGCGGCGAGGATGGGCTCGTCCTCCGGATTGATCTCGTGCAGCGGCCAGACACCGTACAGGTGATGGACGTGCCGGTGGTTGTATCGGTCGGTCAGCCCGGGCCAGGACCATTCGGCGAGAGCGCCGTCACCGTTGACGGTGTAGGGCGGCAGTTTGCCCAGCAGCACGGTCCAGCGTTGGACGCCCTGACCGCTGCCCTGTTCGACGCCGAGGATGTTGGCCGCGTCGATGGCGGCGCGCAGGGCGTGCTTGCCCGCCTGGATGTCGCCGGTGGCGTTGATCGCCAGGTGGACGCCGGTGTTGGCCGGTGAGTTCTCCATCGAGAACGACGGCACGAACACCACGTCGCCGTTCGCGTCGGTACGGGTCAGGAAGTCTTCGTAGAACAGGGCCAGCTCCATCAGGGCGGGGCCGAGCTTGTCCCTGAGGAAGACCTGGTCGCCGCTGACCTGGTAGTACTCCAGCAGCGGGTAGAGCAGCCAGTCGGCGCCGCCGGTCCAGCAGTGGCCCGGGAAGCCCGCGTCGAAATGCAGCATGTGGCCGTACTCGCCGTCGGTGCGGGACGGGGCGAGGAAGCCGCGGGCACCGTAGAGGTTTCGCGCATTGGTCCGCCAGTGGGCGAGCTGGCCGAGGACCAGGTCGAAGTAGCCCTGCATGGCGTCGGTGAGGTCGAGGGTGTTGCCTCCGGCGACCTGCAGGTTGACGTTGGCGTCGGTGGTGAAGTCGTCGGCCCAGGCGGCGTTCCACGACCCGGCCCAGATGCCGGTCAGCCGGGGCGGCAGTATTCCGCTGGAGCTGATGAACAGGTAACGGCCGGAGTCGTAGAGCCGCTCCAGCAGGGCGATGTCGATGCCATTGCGGTCCGCGTTCTGCCGTGCGATCAACTCGCTGGTCGACAGTTGCCGGTCGGCGGCGGAGACGTTCAGGTCGAGGCGTGAGCGGTCGTACATCGCCGAGTGCAGGGCGACGTGCCGGCCGCGCAGCGAGGAGTAGTCGGTGCTCAGGGTGGCCAGCGCGGCATGGAGTGGTTTGGCGTCCCAGGAGGTGGACGACTCGTACCGGTCGAGCTTGGTCAGCAGCACGAGCCTGGTGGCGCCGGCGACGACGATTGTCGTTCCGCTCGCCGTCACCGTGCCGCCGGTGGGCACTACTCGGGTGACCCCCTCGTAGCCGAACGCTCCCTGACCGGACGGGTACGTACTCCGTAGATTCAGGTAGCCGGAACCGTTGCTGACCGTCGCCAGGGTGGTGAAGCCGACCGTACCGGGGACGCCGGCAAGCGCCGTGTTGATCCGCAGCGTCGAGTCGATCGTCCGACCCGGCGCGGGGGTGAGTTCGTGGACGATCACCCGGTCCGCCCGGGAGACGAAGGCACGCCGGATCCAGGTGCCGGTGCCGTCGGTCCAGGTTGAGGCGACCTCGCCAGTGCGGTAGTCGGTGATCCGGGCGTAGTTGTTGACGATGGTCACGCCCGGCGTGCTGATCTGCAGTTCGTAGCCGGGGTGGAACGTCTGGGTCCAGCGCAGGCTCCAGCCGGACGTGAAGTCGCTCCTCGCACCGTTGTAGTCACCGGCCAGTGCCTTGTTCCGGACGCTGGCGAGTCGTCCTGAGAAGGCCGGCGGGGCGAGATTCCGGGTGCCGTTGGGCAGGACGAAGCGGTGGTGATTGAAGATCACCTTCTCCAGTGCCGGCGAACCGTAGAGGACGGCGCCGTATTCGCCGTTACCGGTCAGGAAACCATGGGTCCAGTCGGTCGCGGTGGCGGTGTCGTAGATGCCCCGTTCGGGGAGCGTGACCTGGGGAGGGGCGGCAGCCGCAGCCGGCCGGGCAGCCGTCGCCGGGGGCAGGGCGGTGGCGCCGACGGTCAATGCGGCGGCCGCGACGAAGCGCCTACGGTCCATGGGCAGATCCATCGTTCTCCTCGGCCGGGGTGATGAAGTTGGAGAGGGCTTGGTGCCGTAATCGCGTCGTCTCGTAGGCTCCGTCCCCTCCTGGCCAGTGACCGCGCGGCTGGCCAGTGATCCGACCTTCAGGACGTGACGCGATCCCCATAGATGGACTTTCATCGATATTGATGCTCACCATATCGACGTTGAGCGCCTGAGCGCGAGAAAATCATCAGATCAATTTTGAGGCTGCAGCGGGTGCGCCGGATCAGCCGTGGCGGCGGCGCCGAAGGCGGTCCAGGCGGCGCCGTACGAGCGTGCGGTCGGCGAGAGCCTGTGCGAGCCCGGTCATCATGCCGGCGCCACCAGCCACCTACCTCGGTTACTGTTCGACGCCGAGCGGGCCGTCGCCCTCGCCGTCCTCCTGCGGATCGTCATCATCACCGGGCCAGCCGTTCGTCACCAGCGCCGCCAATCGGCCAAGTCTCGTGCCGTCGTCCGAGCCGACGGCGCCCAGCCCGATGCGGACCACTTCGGCGTCCGGATCTCCCCGTTGGACGAAGAATCCACGGCCGCCGCCGTCGGTACCGATCAGGAGCAGGTCCGGCCGGTAGATGGGAATCTCGTAGGTGGTGTTCCGCTCGGAGATCTGGCCTGGGTCGTACAGGTCCACGTCGACGGAGACGTCCAGCGGCGTCACGTCGGTCCAGATGTCAAGTAGGGCGGCCGGCGGCAGTACGCCTACCTGGGCCGCGACTCGTCGGGCCAGGTCTCCCCGATCGTCCACGCTCTCCTCCTCGTTGATCTGTCACCATCAGGTCCGGAGACGTCCCCCGGTCGATCAGCAGAACTGGGCCGACGAATCGGACCGTACCGTCGACGCTGTCGGTCCGTGCTCCGCTCCAGAGGGACATGGCGGGCAGGGATATGATCTCCGGCCTGGCACGGGAAGGAGACCCACATGTGGCCGTTCAGAAAGCGCCGGGAGCGGCCGACGCCCACCCCTGGCCTCGTCATCGATCCGGCCTACGGCGACCCGCAGGCGCGAGCTCTCATCAACGCGCTGAGCATCCAGGACTGGCGTACGGCCCGGGACATCCTCACCGCCGAGACCGATCCGGACACCCGGGCATTTCTGATGGAGGCCGTGGGAAAGGTCGACGACGTCCAGGACTGGATCGGCGAGTGGGTCGGCGCCGAACCGGATTCGACGCTGCCGATGCTGGTCCAGGGATGCCACGCGGTGCACTGGGCCTGGGAGGCGCGAGGCGGTAAGCGTGCCGAGTACACCGGCCAGGACCAGTTCCGGGAGTTCTTCCGTCGACTTCGGATCGCCGAGAACCTGCTGGATGACGTCGTCGCCCGGGATCCGGACGACGTGACCGCCTGGACATGGCTGGTCACCTCCTCGCGGGGTCGCCAGGTCGACGCCGACGAGGCCCGTCGCCGGTTCGACGAGGTCGTGAAGCGCCACCCGGGTCACGTCGTCGCCCACGAGCAGCGGTTGCAGTACCTGTGCGCCAAGTGGTTCGGCAGCGAGGAGCAGATGTTCTCCTTCGCCCGGGAGGCCACCGCCGCCGCACCGGACGGCAGCGTGCTGCCGGAACTGCTGGCCGTCGCGCACATCGAGAAGTGGCTTGAGATGCCGGGCGAGGAGAGCGACGCGTACATGCAGTCCGGGGAGGTGCGCGCGGACCTGTTGACTGCGGCGGAGAAGTCCATCTTCCACCCGGCCTTCCGGCGCCCCTCGGGCTGGGTCCCCCGGGTGAGCACGTTCGCGCTGGCCCTGGAGTTGGCCCACGAGTTCGAGGCTGCGGCCCGGGTCTTCGAGCTGCTCGGTGACAACGTCAGCGAATGGCCCTGGCTCTACGTCAGGGAACCTGTCGCGGCGTTCGTCACATCCCGGGAGTGGGTGTACGAGAACCTCTCCTGACGGCCTGTCGCCTTACCGCCCAACCCTTCGACACGTTACGAGCTTTCCTGCGCTTTCGCGCACGCAATTGATCGGCAGACGGTCTTCCCCAGGAAAGATGTGGTCGACGTCACAACATCGGAAAGTACCGATATAACTACGTGACGTTCCGTAGTACACCCATCTCATTGCTGTTCGGGTGGTCGGCGGCGCTGTCCGATGTTGATTGAATTCTGGGCATGTTGCCCGTAGTTGGCGCAAGACTGCGGAGGGTGCGTATGGTCCTCGCCGTTGCTCCGTGACCGCAATGGGGGTGTGGCGTGAGCCGTCGGTGGTGCCGTAGGCAGTCTGTCTGGGTGGTGGCGGCGGTGGCCGGAGGTGCGTTGGTCGTTCCCGGGCCGGGACGCGCTGCTGTGGCGGCCCCGGCTCCGGCGTGTACGGGGGTTGCTGGTTCGGAGGCTGAGGCGTCCGTGTTGGCGGCGGCCTGTGACGAACCGGTTGTGGTGGAGGGCTCGCGCACGGAGTTCGCGCAGGTGGTCGCGCAGCCGGATGGGCGCCTGCGGTTTGAGTCCGGGGTTGTGCCGCAGCGTGCCCGTAAGGCGGGAGGCTGGGCGGACATCGATCTCGGGCTTGTCCGTGGTGGAGACGGTCGGTGGCGGCCGGCCGCGTCTGTGGCCGACGTGGCGTTCTCCGGTGGTGGACCTGGTCCGTTGGTGGCGCTTACCCGTGACGGTCAGACGATGGAGATGTCGTGGCCGGCTGGTGGACTGCCCGCACCTGTCGTTTCGGGTGACTCGGCGACGTATCCCGATGTGCTGGCCGATGTGGACCTGGTGGTGCGGGCGACGTGGACCGGATTCAGTCATGTTCTCGTGGTCAAGTCCGCGAGTGCGGCGGCGAACCCGGCCGTGCGTCAGATCCGGTTCGGGCTGGGCGGGGACGTACGGGTGGACTCCGGTCCGGACGGGCGGCTTCGGGCGGCGGTGGGATCGAGGGTGATCGCCTCGGCGGATCCGCCGGTCATGTGGGACTCGCGTACCGGCGCGGTGGCGGAGCGTTCCACTGGGCAGAAGGCGTTGCCGACGGAGGCAGGGTCGACATCCGCAGCTGCCGGTGACGCTGCCCGGACTGCTTCGGTAGGCATGGAGGTGTCGGGCGGTGACCTGCTGCTGCGCCCCGATGCGGACCTGCTCACCGCGCCGGATGCGGTGTTCCCGTTGTATGTCGATCCGGCCTGGTCCGTCTACAAGACGAAGTGGGCGTACGCGACGGACAACGGTTCGTCGAACACCGACTACAGCTCGGCACGGGTGGGGCTGAACCCCGAGACCGGCGCCGTCTACCGGTCGTTTTTCCAGTTCTCCACGACGGCGAACGGTGTGTCCCTGCGGGGCAAGCACATCGAGTCGGCACGCGTGCAGATGAAACTCGATCACTCCCATTCGTGCGACAGCACGGTGAGCTCGATGTACTGGACTGCGGCGATCAACGCGACGCCGAAGGCGTCGTGGTCGACGGGCCTGAAGGCGGTGATGGCCAGCGCGTCCGGCCATGCGAACGAAGCAGGCGGGTGCACGTCCATCCAACCTGATGTGACCATGAACTTTACGGGTTCGACGGTGACCAGCCGGTTGCAGACCCTGGCGACGGAGGGGGCGTCCAGCCTTACGGTCGGGTTCACGGCCCGTGCCGCAAACGGTTCGGGCGAGTCGATCCAGGAGCGGTGGAAGAAGTTCTTTCCCAACGATGCGAAGCTCTACGTGGATTACGACACCAAGCCCGGCCCGCCCAACGGACTGCAGGTCGCCGGGGTCGCCTGTCCGGCTACGGGTGTACTGACGGTCGGCACGTTGAGCCCGACCCTGTCGGCGGTGTTCCCGGACGCCGACAAGGGCGACTCGCTGACCGGGTCGTTCGAGTGGATCGAGGTGCCGGCCGGCGGCATGGCGTCGGTGACCGACACGTCCCCGACGCGTAAGACTGCGCCGCCGGCCAAGGCAGGTGTCACCCCGAACGCCCGGGCGACGAGTAACGCGGTGTCGATCGTCACCGGCAAGACATACGCGTTCCGGGCCAAGGGCACGGACAAGGCGCCGTACTCGCTGACCGGGCCGTGGTCGGTGTGGTGTCAGTTCCGAGCGGACACGACGGTGCCGCCGGTCACGGCGAGAGTGGTGAGGTTGCCGGAAGGGCCCGGAAAGGCGGGCAAGGTCCGGATCGAGTCGACGGCCACTGACGTGACCAGGTTCCAGTACGGCTGGGACGCCGCCACCAAGGTGATCGCGGCCCAGGGTACAAACCCGAAGTACGCGGATGTCGATGTGACCGCGCTGAGCTTCGGCCGCAACGTGCTGCTGGTGAAGGCCATCGACGCCACGTTGAATGAGGGCAACGGGTCGGTCGAGTTCAACGTGGGACGACCGTCGCCACCGATCGCCGGGTGGGGATTGCAGTCCTATCCGGGTGTCGACCGGGCGGTGGCTCTGGCTGACGGGCAGCCGGCTCCGACCGACTCGCCGCTGACAGCCTCGAACGTGACCTGGGCCGACGGCGCGCGAATGGTCAGTGGACAGACCGCTACCTTCAACGGCTCCTCGTCTGTCGCGACGTCCGCCACCAGCGTGGTGGACACCACCGGCTCGTTCAGCGTTGCCGGCTGGGTGCGGCTCAACGCCATTCCCAACGGTGATCTGAAGGTCGCTGTCCAGGAGGGCCCGGACGCGGCCGGATTCGAGCTGGGCGTGCGCCGCGCGGGCACCACGCCGACGCCGTACTGGTCTTTCGTCATGAAGGACAACTCCGCGCAGTCGAGCGCGACTCGGCTGGCGATATCCACGGCGGCGATCACCGCAGCCGATCTGGGGCGATGGACGCACCTCGCCGGTGTGTACGACGCGACGGAGAAGAAGATCCGCCTGTATGTCAACAGTCGACAGGTGGCGGAGGTGGACCGAACTGTCGCGCCCTGGTCGGCGTCGGGCAAATTCGTGGTGGGCCGCGGCTTCGGAGCCGGTGCGGCGACGAACTGGTGGAACGGGTCTGTCGCCGATGTGCAGGTCTTCGATCGGGTGCTGGTGCCACATGACTTCACCGGCCAGGTGGCGACCGACCCGCTCTCCGGCGGATTCAACGAACCGGGGATCCTAGCTCCGCTCAAGGTCGGGGACTGGGATTTCGAGGCCGCGAGGCCTTGCTACCTGGCCAACCTCAAGGACACCTGTGAGGCACCGGACACGGTGACGGCGTGGGGACGGTCGTTGGCGTTGACCCGGGGGGCTGCCATCGGGGCAGGGCACTCGGTCAGCGACTCCGGTCTGTGGCTGGACTACGAGTACTTCCCGGAGGAGGGCTACACCGAATCGTCCCAGGAGTATGGCCGTAGCGCGGTCAAGACGGGCTCGACGCCTCCCGACGGCGACGGGAACGAGTTCACGCTCTGGCAGGACACACCGGTGCTGCGTACCGATGACTCGTTCAGCATGTCTGTCTGGGTGGTGCTGGACCGTCTGGACGGCATGCACACCGCCGTGTCGCAGCGAGGGGTGCACGAGAGCACCGCGTGGCTGAAGTATTCCTCAACAGATGGCAGATGGCAGTTCAACGTGAGCGTTGAGGATGTCAACCCCACGGTCTCAACGGGTGTCAGTTCGACGTCGATCCCGCAGGAGGGCGAGTGGACGCATCTGATGGGTGTGTACGACGCCTCCCTCAGCGAGATCCGCCTTTACGTGAACGGCGAACTGGAGGGCAAGCGGACGCTGTCGTTCAGGCCGATGGCCGCGTCGGGGCCTCTGCTCGTCGGCCGCACGCTGTGGCACGGCCAGATTGTCGACCAGTGGACCGGCGGTATCGACGATGTCGCCGTTTTCCAGGGGGCGATGAGCGACGCGTCGGTGTTCGAGTGGTTCAATTCGCAGATTCCCGCAACCCCGGGAACCAACGTGTTGACCCGTGGGCAGAAGATGACTGCGGGCCAGTACCTCCGTTCGGACATCGGCAACTATCAGCTCCTCATGCAGATCGATGGCAATCTGGTCCTCTACCAAGCGGGCTACCCACTCTGGGATACCGCGACCTGGGGCAATCCTGGCTCGGACGTGTTGTTCCAGACCGACGGAAACGTGGTGCTCTACAGCGAGGCCAATGCCGCCCTTTGGAATACCAGAACCTGGGGCACGACTGCTGATCGCCTCGTTCTCCGCGACGACGGTGACCTGGTGCTGCTGGATACAAACGGGCAGGTCCTGTGGCGACGGTGACGGGACGGGGGTCACACCGTCGCCGTACTGAAGGCACGGGTCGCGCCGCATCGGGCGACCCCGGCAGGCCGGCCCGCATCGCCGGCCGGCATCTGTCGACTCTCTTTCATGATGTGGTGCGGAAGTCGTCTTCTGGTTCCGGGGAGGAACAGCTGATGTTCGCAGGGTCGGCACGCGGTTCGCGGCGTGGGCGTCGGAGCCTCTCCACCGTCGCCGGCCGGCGGCGCTCTGCCGTCGCCGCGGTGGTTGTCGCGGCGCTGCTGGTGGCGCTGGTGCCGGGTAGTCCGGGGCGGGCCGCACCGGACACGGGTCCGAAGATGCCCGCGCCACCCGCGGCGGAGAAGCTCGATGCCGATGGTGGGCCGGTGAACGCCAAGGCCTGGTCCCAGAAGCGGGTCACCTCGGCGCCGGCTCCGACGCCGGTGTGGCCCGAGCCGGCGACCGCCCGGGTCGACCTGGCGGCGACGAGCGCACGCACGACCACGGGTCGGGGAACCCGGGCCGGGGAGATGCCGGTGTGGGTGGGCCGTGCCGCTGGCGACGCCGGCGAGCGGCTGTCGACCCTGGATCTACAGGTCCTTGATCGCGACAGCGTTCCGCAGGCGTGGCGTGACGGCCTGGCGTTGAGGGTCGGCGCCCCGGCCGGGGCCACGGGCGGGGCGGCGAAGCTGTCGGTGGACTACAGCGGATTCCGGTACGCGGCCGGCGGTTCGTGGGCCTCCCGGTTGCGGTTGTGGCAGGTGCCGACCTGCGCGCTCACGACTCCGGAAGCGCCGGCGTGCCGGTCGGTGCCGCTGCGTACGATCAACGATCTCGCTGCGGGAGTGGCGTCGGCCGAGGTGACCGTACCGGCGCCGGCCGCCGCCCAGTCAGGGGACCGGTCCGCGGCCGAGGCGGCCGGTTCGTTCGTGGTGCTCGCGGCCGGCGCGTCCGGCAGCGACGGTGACTTCAGTGCCACCAGCCTGGCGCCGTCGTCGACGTGGTCGGCCGGCGGGTCGTCGGGTGACTTCTCATGGAACTACCCGTTGCGAATGCCACCGGCGACAGGCCCGGTACCGGACCTCGCGTTGTCCTATTCCTCGTCGGCGGTGGATGGCCGGTCGGAGGTGACGAACAACCAGCCGTCGTGGATCGGTGAGGGGTTCGACTACTCACCCGGCTACATCGAACGCCGCTACGTGCCGTGTGCGGAGGACTCGAAGAACGGGGCGAACAGCACCGCCGCGAGCGGCGAGCAGTGTTGGCGGTCGGAGAACGCGACGTTGAGCCTCAACGGCCGCGGCGGCGAACTGGTCTTCCAGACCGGCAAGGGTTGGCACTCCCGCAGCGAGGACGGGTCGAAGATCGAGAAGCTGACCGGCGCGTCGAACGGTGACGCGGGTGACCCGGACTACGGGGATGTCGGCGAGTACTGGAAGGTGACGACCACCGACGGTACCCAGTACTTCTTCGGACTGCACAACCTGCCGGGGGAGAGCGCCAAGACGAACTCGGCGCTGACCGTCCCGGTCTACGGCAACCACTCCGGGGAGCCGTGCCACGAGAGCACCTACGCCGGCTCGGACTGCGCCCAGGCATGGCGGTGGAACCTCGACTACGTCGTCGACGCGCGCGGCAACACGATGTCGTTCTGGTACGACAAGGAGACCAACAAGTACGCCCAGAACAACACCGATGCCAACGACGTGACCTACGACCGGGCCGGGAACCTGACCCGGATCGATTACGGCACCTACGACCGCACCGCCGCCACGCACGAGGTGACCGAGCGCAACGTCACGCCGTACGCCCAGGTGGTCTTCGACACCGACATGCGCTGCACCTCCAACTGCGGCACAGAGTCCGCCCCGGTGAAGGCGAGTTGGAAGGACACGCCGTGGGACCAGGACTGTAAGGCGTCGGCGACGTCGTGCCCGCAGCAGTACACCCCGACGTTCTGGACCGCCAGGCGGCTGAAGAGCATCACCACCCGGGTGTGGGACACGACCCGGCAGACGCCGGACTGGCAGAACGTGGAGTCGTGGACGCTGTCGCACACCTTCGCCGCGACGGCGGACGCCACCCATGAAGGTCTGTGGCTGGACAGGATCGACCACGCGGGCCTGGTGGGCGGCACGGCGGTGAATCTGCCGCCGGTGACGTTCGAGGCCGAGTCGCTGCCGAACCGGGTGTTGACCGAACACGGCACCGCCGACAACTGGCTTCGGATCTCCAGCATCGTCACCGAGACCGGCGGCCGGATCAAGGTGGACTACTCACGGCCCGAGTGCACCGAGTCGATGGTCGAGAACCTGGACCCGCACAACAACACGAAACGCTGCTATCCGGTGAAGGTCCCCGACCCCAACGACCTGACCGGCAAGGCGCTGGTCACCGAATGGTGGCACAAGTACCGCGTCGAACATGTCGCCGAAGACGACCTACAGTTGTCGAACGAGCACCCGGTGCCGTCGAGGCACACCTGGTACGAGTACGTCGGTAATCCCGCCTGGCATTACGCCGACGACGACGGCCTGTCCAAGCCGGACCGCAAGACATGGAGCCAGTGGCGTGGCTACGCCCAGGTGAAAACTCGCGTCGGTGACGACCCGGCCACTCGGACGTTGTCCGTGACCACCTTCATGCGCGGCATGCACGGCGACAGGACCAGCCCTTCCGGCGGTACCCGCACGGTGACAGTGCCAGCCTCGCTCGGTTCGGAGACCGTGCACGACGAGGACCAGTTCGCCGGGCAGATCCGTGAACAGGTCGTCTACAACGGTGTCGACACGAAGCCGGTGTCCAAGACCGTGCACGTTCCGTGGCGCTCCAACCCGACCGCCAGTCGCACCATCAACGGTGACCTGGTCGAGGCGCGGTTCACCGACACGCAGACCACCTACACCGCCACCGCCCTCGGTGTCGACGGCGACCGCGGCTGGCGCGTCTCCCGGGGGAACCAGAGCTTCGACCACACGTACGGCACGGTCAACTGGTCGCAGGACGACGGCGACTTCGCTGACCCCGGCGACGAGAAGTGCACCACGTACAGCTACAACCGCAACCTCGGCAAGAACCTCACCCAGACGGTCAAGCAGACCACGACCACCGCGCTGCCGTGCGGCACGGCACCGACCAGCGTCGACGACGTGATCACCGACGCACGCAGCTACTACGACGGTGCGGCCAGCGTCGACACGGCGCCGAAGTTCGGAGCCGTGACCAGGACCGAACAGCTTGCGAACTGGGTGGCTGGTACCGGAACGGTGTGGCAGACCGTCTCCCAGGCCACCTTCGACCCCACCGGCCGACCGCTGACGAACACCGACGTCAAAGGCAACGTCAGCACCACCGCCTACACCCCCACCGTCGGCGGACCGGTGACCAAGGCCACCACCACCGGACCAGCCCCATTCAAATGGGTCACCACCGAGGAGTACAACCCGTACTGGGGCTCCACCACCAAGGGCACGGACCAGAATCAGAAGACCACCTCGGAGGTGGAGTACGACGCGCTCGGGCGGGTCGCCAAGGTGTGGGACCTCGGCTGGTCGAAGAGTGCCAACCTGACCAGACCGTCGGCCCAGTACAGCTACACCATCGCACCGGGCCGCGACGCGTACCCGTACGTCCGGTCGTTGACACTGAATCCGGACGGCAACTACATCACCTCGATCGAGATTCTCGACGCCCTGATGCGTCCTCGGCAGACGCAGTCGATCTCGCTGGGCGGCAGCGGTGACCGGGTGGTCACCGACACCATCTACGACGAGTTCGGGCGAGCGGCGACCTCCTACGGCGCGCACGCCGAGCCGGGCGCGCCCTCAGGCGCGTTGTGGTGGGAACCGGAATGGTCCGTACCGGCGGTATCGAAGACCCTCTTCGACCGTGCATCTCGCGCCACCAACGAGATCTTCCTGTCCGGTGACGGGATCGCCAACCTGGTCGAGAAGTGGCGCACCGTCACGAGCCACGAAGGCGACCTGACGAAGGTGACCCCGCCGGACGGCGGGACTCCGACCACCACCGTGACCGACAGTGGGGACCGGACCGTGGCGGTGCGCCAGCACACCACCCCGGCGGGTGTCGCGGGGGCCTACCAGGAGACCAGTTACGTCTTCAACCGCAAGGACCAGCTTGTCAAGAGCATCGACCCGGCCGGGAACGAGTGGGTCAACGAGTACGACGCCCAGGGCCGGCAGTGGCGGGTCACCGACCCGGACAAGGGCACCACCACCAGCACCTACAACGAGTTCAACGAACTGATCAAGACCACCGGCGCCAACCACAAGGCTCTGTGGTACGTCTACGACCAGATCGGCCGCAAGACCCAGCTACGTGACGACTCCGCGACCGGCGCGCTGCGCGCCGAGTGGAAGTACGACAGCCTCTTCAGCGGCCAACCCGGTTTCAAGGGCCATCTGGCCCAGACCATCCGGTACGAGCCGGCCGGCTCGACCAACGCCTACAAGTGGCAGGTGGCCCAGTTCAACGGCCGCTACCAGCCGAGCGGGGTCGACTACGTCATCCCGGCGGTGGAGACGGGTCTGGACGCGACGTACACCTACGCGTACGGCTACTCGGAATTCACCGGCACCCAGACGTCGATTTCGTATCCCGGTGCCGGTGGGCTGGTCACGGAGAAGTTGACGACCGACTACGACTCGACGACCGGTATGCCGACCCGGCTGGACACCAGCCTCACCGGCTCAGCGGGCACCATGGCCACCGCCTCCTACACCGCCTTCGGGGAACGGTCCGGAGCGATCTACAAGATGCCCGGCGGCAAATACACGAAGGACGTCGTCTACCGGGAGGAAGGCACCCGACGAGTCAAGCGCACCACCGTGGAGCGCGAAACCGTCGCCGGGACGGTCTCCGACCGGAACTACGACCACGACGACGCCGGCAACATCACCTCCATCGCCGAAACACCCCAGGTGGGCGAAGCCGACACCCAGTGCTTCCGGCAGGACGCCCTCGGCCGGCTGACCACCGCCTGGACCCCGAAGAGTGGCGTGGACTGCAAGGCCGACCCGACCGTCGCCAACCTGGGCGGGCCGGCGCCGTACTGGCACGACTGGACCTTCGACTCGACCGGCTCACGGTTGACCGAGACCAGCCACACCGCGGGCGGCGACACCACCCGCGATTACACCCTCCCGGACGGCGGCCAGGGCGTCGTCCGGCCACACGCGGTCACCCAGCTGACCACCACCGCCCCCGGACAATCGGACGTGGTCTCGAAGTACGGCTACGACGAGACAGGCAACACCACCTGCCGGCCCGCCGGGACCACCGCCAACGACTGCACCACCGCAGCGGGCAGCCAAACCCTGGCCTGGAACGCCGAAGGCAAACTCGCCACCGTCACCACCGGCGGGCAGAACATCGAAACCAACATCTACGACCCCGACGGCGTACGGCTGATCCGCCGCGACGCCACCGGTACCACCCTCTACCTACCGGGGCAGGAAATCCGCCGCGAAGGCGGCACAAACACCGGCACCCGCTACTACACCTTTGCTGGCACCGTCTGCGCCAGCCGTACCGGCAACTCCGCGATCACCAGCCTGACCTGGCTCTACTCTGACCACCAGGGCACCCAACAGACCGCCATCAACGCCGGCACCCAGGCTGTCACCGTCCGCCGACAGACCCCCTATGGCGACGGCCGCGGCGAGAATCCCGTATGGGTTAACAGCAAGAGCTTCGTCGGCGGCGACAACGACCCCACCGGTCTGGTCAACATCGGCGCACGGCACTACGACAAGACGCTGGGCCGGTTCATCTCCGTCGACCCGGTCATGGACCTGACCGACCCGCAACAGTGGAACGCCTACACCTACAGCTACAACAGCCCGATCACCAGTTCCGACCCCACCGGGATGCGGCCGGAATGCGGCGGTGGCACCGGAGACTACGAGTGCAGCAGCAACGTCCCCAAAGCCAACCCCAAAATCAACACGGGCAACTGGCCCGACACCAAGAGCAAGAACAGGGTGGGCTCGCAGAAGCCGGTTGAAGAAGCACGCGAACGGGCTCGTAAGCAGCGCGAGTGCAAGGCCAGTTTCTGGTGCCGCAACGCCGACAAGGTCGGCCTGGCCGCCGGCATCGCAGCCGGCGTCATCGTCGGTAGCCTCTGCACGGCCGCCAGCGTCGGCGTAGGCGCGGTCGGTTGTGCGGCCATCGGCGGCGCCGTCGGCGGTATCGTCGACTCCCTCGTCGGCAACGCGCTCGACGCCGAGGACGAAAGCGGTTGGCAGATCGCCGGCGAAGCGCTCCTGGGCGGAGTCGTCGGAGGCGCGCTCGGCGCAGGCACAGCTGTCGTCGGAGCCGCCGCCTTCGGCGCCGGAGTCGCATTGACCTCGGGGATGGGGCTTAAAGCCGCCGGCCAGATGGCCAGGGGCAGCGTACGTTCGGCCCTGGCCAGGGGCTGTCTCGGCAACAGCTTCACCCCGGGCACCCGAGTGGTCATGGCCAATGGCACTACGAAACCTATCGAGGATGTCGAGGAAGGAGACAGCGTCCTCGCCTCGGATCCGGAAACCGGCGAAGCTGCATCCAAGGCCGTGACTGCGACGATCGTCGGCGAAGGCAGCAAGAACCTCGTTCGGATCACCGTCGACAGCGACGGAGATAACGGCGATGCCACTGGCGAGGTGATCGCTACTGACAAACACCCCTTCTGGGTTCCGGAACTCAGAGAGTGGCGCGATGCCACCGACCTGGCGCCCGGTCAGCTGCTGCAAACCTCCGCCGGAACCTTCGTACAGATCACCGCCGTCGAGCGATGGACGCAAACCGCCCAAGTTCACAACCTCGATATTACCGACATCCATACGTACTATGTGCTCGCCGGCGAAACATCGGTTCTAGTTCACAACTGCAACAAGAACCAAGGAGTTTATATCTTCGATGATCTGACTGCGCCGGGTTCCCTCCGGGTCGGAAAGACGAAGAACTTCGATGTGCGTCTACGTAGACACATAAGTGATGGAAAGCTTAAGAGCAGGCAAGACGCTATTTGTATCCATGTCTGCGGAAGCGACGATAACCTGAGAATTCAAGAACATATAATGAAGACCGAGCTCTCGAAGTGGGGATTCAAGCTCAGTAGTGGCGTTGAAGGGCGTGGCAGAAATCTTTACGACGCCCGAAGTCCTCGCGCTATTCAGTTGGAACTTCCGATGGACTTGGGGTAAAGGGCTACTCGGACTAGCTGGCGGAACTGGACGGGTTGCAGCCCTCACTCCCGTCCCGAGATAATTGAACATTTGACTGACGATTGAATTACGACCTCCCTTAGTGGAGCCTGATGCTAGTCTGTTGTTGGTGATGCAAGGAAGCGAGGTTTCATGGATGGGCAAGTGGGGTTGCGGGCCGTTTGACAACGACTCAGGTGCCGATTTTTCAGACGAGTTGGCTGCGGCTTCTGAACCGGATCGCATCGAAATGCTGCGGACCGCATTAGCTGAGGTGGCATACCGTAGCAATCACATCGACGCTGGTCGGGCCGAGGTGGCATTCGCTGCTGCGGCTGTTACGGCTCGCGGATTGGATGGCGGAGAAGAGTTTCAGCCTGAGAATCTTGTCTCATCGGAAGGTGTTCCTCTCGTGCCGGATGATCTCATGAAGCTCGCGCGGGAAGCTGTCGATCGACTACTCGAGGGCGACAACGACGTCAGCGACGACTGGACCGCAGAGGGGGGAGTGCGTAAGTACAACTCCATGTTACGGCGCTTGCGGTCGGTACTAGCCAATGAGGGAGCCACGGGTCAGCAAGGTCTCTGGTAGTAAGGTGCGGGTGCCGAAAATTCCGTCCGCGCTGGTCGAGCGGCGTTCTGGTATTCGTGGAGGAGGCCGTCGAGTCGACCGTGTCGTTGGACGTTCAGGTGTGTCAGTGCGGCGGGATCGGTGATTGGCTCGGGCAGCGGACGCAGCGGTCGGGCGTTCGCGATGCGTCGATGCGACCGATGCGGGTTGTGGTGGCGGCCGTACTCGCGGAGTGCGTGTAACAGGTGTGTTTGGTTCCAGATCGGAATTGGGAATATATGCTCGTGATTTGTAAGAGTCGGTCACCATCGTCTTCGTCGAACTCGTGCTACGCCGGAGATGCGGGTTGTCCATTGCGAGGAGCGAGTGGTCCGCGTTTCAAGAAGGAGTTGTGGAGCGGAGCGGAAGGCTGTCGGGGATCGATCGGCCGGGATGCTCGCGGGCGCCTCGCCGCTGCCGACGGCCGGCTTTTGCGTGTCGGTCAAGGCTAACCAGCCGGCGCGGTTCGGCCAGCTCAAGCGACTGCCGTGGGCGCAGTGCCTCGGCGGCGTGGGTCGGGATCGTCGATTGACAACACCAAGCTGGCGAGGTACGTACGCGCCTCACAAGCTACAGAGCCCGAATCGAACGCTCTGTCAGGTGGTGGGCAGGTTCCGGACGAAGGCCCGCCAGGCGTACGGGGTGAAGGCGAGGTTGCCGGCGTCGCGGTCCTTGCTGTCCCGGACGAGTACGACCCCGGTCAGGTTGTCCGCCACCTCCACACAGTTGTTGCCACTGGAACCGCTCCGGCTGGACTTGCGCCACCGGGCGCGGGTCAGGTTGTCCATGGCCTCATCACATCCTCGATCAGTTCTATCGACTGCCAGGTGGGCAGCGCGACGTTACGAACACTTTCCCACCTTGCCAGCAGAGCTTCCACCTCCTCGGTGCGGTCCACCACGGTCCCGCCGAGCTGGTTGTCCATGAAGCCGACCCAGCCGCCGTCGTCCGACCGGGCCAGCACGAACGAGCCTTCCAGCCCGACGTGCAGGCCGACCTTGGCCGGAATGACGTGCACGCTCACGTTCGGCCGCTTGGCGGCCTGGATCAGGTGGGCGAGTTGCCCGGTCATCACCGTGGCCTGGTCCTCGGTGAACCGGTGCAGCGCCGATTCGTCGAGTACGGCGGTGAGCTGGGGCGGATGCTCCTGGTCCAGGATGGCCTGCCGGGCAAGTCGGGCGGCGACGAGGGCTTCCACCTCGTCCGCGTTGAGCGTGACGTCGCCCCGGATGACCGCTCGGGCGTAGTCCTCGGTCTGTAGCAGTCCGGGGATCAACATCGGTTCGAGACAGCGGAGCTGGGTCGCCGCTCGCTCGGCCTCCAGCCACGGACGGAACCAGGTCGGCTCGCCGTCCCGGGCGGCCAGCTTCAGGAGCGAGACGAAGAGATCACCGGTGCCGAACACCTTGTCGGCGCGGGCCAGGTACACCTCGTCCAGCGGGCGCTGGCCCAACTCCATCGCCGAGACCATCGACGCGGAGTAGTTCGCCCGTTTGCCGTACTCCTCCTGGCTCAGGCGGTGGATGCCGCGCATCCGGCGTAGCTGGGCGCGGATCAGGTCCGCCGTGGGTGTCGGGTCGTCCGCCACAGTTCCTCCACAGTCTTACGACGCTTCCAGTGGGCACGGTCGGTGACGACGGGCCCCGCCGACAGGACGCCGAGGCCGTGGTCGATGGCTTCCGACAGTAGGGCAACCACAGCAGAGTGTCACCAGCGGAACTGCTCGGGAGTTGCCGGAAGGACGGGCGGAACCGCGCGGGAGGCCGTCCGGGGCGGCAACGTCGGACGGCCTCCCCTTCCAGCCGACCGAGTTCCAGTCGAGCGAATTCCAGCCGAGCGAGTTCCAGTCAAGCGAGGAGGGTCCGGGATGAGTTGGCTACGTCGTACACCGAAGGATCGACACCGCCGGGACTGGCGGCGGCTCTGGCGCTACTGTCGGTGCGGCCTCCGGTGGCGGTGCCCGGACAGCGTGCCGCAACAGCCGATGCCCATCCCGTCATCGCTGGCGGGACCGGCCGCGCCGGTCCACCGGCCCGCGAGACGGTCCACCAACCAGGGGCCCGGATGGCGCCCTTCCGCCGGAACGCCGGACGCCGGCCGGACCGGACGGCGCGGGTCGGCGCGGGCCGAGCCGGTCCGTGGGCGGACCCGATGACCGACGTTCCGGGTACGACGGGAAGTCCTGCCGCCGGTTCGGCCCGGCCGCACCTGCCACGGCGCCCGATCTGGCTCTGCCGGGTCTGCGCGACCGACTGGCCCTGTCTGACCGCCCGCACCCTGCTGCCGCTCGACTACGTCGCCGACCCGGTCGGACTCTCCGTCTTCCTCGCCACCGCGATGCAGGAGGCGATCGCCGACCTGCACCGACTCAACCCGGCCGGCAGTCCCGACCCGAAGGCGATGTACGCCCGGTTTCTCGGCTGGGCGGAGCCGCGACTGCGGATCGCGCGGAACCGCCGCCGGATAGGGTCGGCGGACGAGCGAAGGGAGCCGCCGGTGCCGGAGAACACGATCGCCGACTTCTGGTTCGACCCCGCCTGCCCGTACACCTGGACGACCTCGCGGTGGCTGCTGGAGGTGGCCAAGGTCCGGCCGATCGACGTGCGCTGGCACGTGATGAGCCTGTCGGTGCTCAACGAGGGCCGGGACGACGACCCGGAGGGCGACCCCGACGGCTACCTCTGGGTGCCGGTGCGGATCTGCGCCGCCGTCCGCCAGCAGTACGGACCGGAGGCGCTCGGCCGGCTCTACACCGCGATGTGGACCGTCGCACGTGGCGACGGGAACTGGCTCGGCGAGTTGCACGCCTCGCTGGCCGCCGCCGGACTGCCGCCCGAACTCGCCGAGGTCGGGATGTCGACGGAGTACGACGACGCGGTACGGGCCTCGCACGCCGAGGGAATCGGCCTGGTCGGCGACCACGTCGGCACCCCGATCATCGCTGCGACCCTGCCGGACGGCCGGCGGGTCGCCTTCTTCGGCCCGGTCATCTCCCGGATCCCGGTCGAAGAGGACGCTGGCCGGCTCTGGGACGGCACGCTGCTGGTGGCCGGCGTACCCGGTTTCCACGAGCTGAAGGGTGCGCCCCACGCGGAACCGCAGCTCGACCATCCGGGCTGAGGCAGGTCAACCTTCCGTCCGCTCGCGCCGCCAGGCGAGCAGCCGGTGGTACGCCTCCAGGCCGTCCGGCACCCAGGCCCACTCGGCGAGCCGCCCGTGCAGATCCGCCTCGTCGAGGAAGGTGTGCCAGGCGACCTCCTCCGGCTGCGGCTTCACCGGCACCGTGCAGGACACCTCGTAGACGGCGGACCACCAGGTGTGCTCGGGCGTCTCGTAGAGGAACGTGAACAGCGGAACCGGGGCGGGCAGCCTGGAGACCCCGAGTTCCTCCTCGGCCTCGCGCAGCGCCGCCTCGTCGTACGACTCGCCGGCCCCGACCACCCCGCCCACGAACATGTCGTACCGGGACGGGAAGACGAGCTTCTCTGCGGTACGGCGGTGCACGAAGATCCGCCCCACCGGATCCCGGGCCAGTACGAAGACGCAGCGGTGCCGCAGTCTGCGCGCGTACGCCTCGCCGCGCGGTGCCTGCCCCACCACCCGGTCCTGCTCGTCGACGATGTCCAGCACCTCGTCCGCAGAGCGCGGCACCCGTTCGGTCACCGGTCCATCCAAGCAGCCGCCAGGTGGCCGACGAACGCCCAGGTGCGGCACTATGCGTAGATGCTTGATCAGGAACTGGCCGTGAACCGGGGAGAGCCGATCATCCGGCCGGCGGAGCCGGGTGACGTCGACGTACTGCACCGCTTCGTCCAGGAACTCGCCGAGGCGGAGCAGTTTCCCGGACAGGTCATCGCCGAGCCGGCGGACCTGACGGCGGCGCTGTTCGGTCCGCATGCCGTCGCCGAGGCGGTGGTCGCCACCGTCGACGGGATGCCGGCCGGGTTCGCCCTGTTCTATCCCACCTACAGCACCGTGCTCGGCCGCCCCGGCATCCACCTCGAAGACCTGTACGTCAGTCCCGAGCACCGGGGGAGCGGACTCGGCCGCGCGCTGCTCGCCCATCTCGCCGAGCTGACCGTGCGCCGAGGTGGCGGTCGGCTGGAGTGGTGGGTGCTGCACACAAACGATCCGGCACTGCGCTTCTACGCCCGGCTGCGGGCACGGGCGCTCGACGAGATCGCGGTGATGCGCCTCGACGGCGACCTGCTGCACGCCCTGGCGGGGGTGGTGGGGGCGGATGCCGCAGGAGCTTGACCGGTACGTCCTCGACCGGCTCGACCGGGACCGGAACGTCTGGCTCTGTACGCTCCGACCCGACGGCAGCCCGCACGTCACGCCGGTCTGGTTCGTCTACCGCGACCACGTCTGGTGGGTCGCCAGTTCCGTCCGGAACCGGAAGATCCACAACCTCGCCGTCGACCCCCGGCTCTCGCTCGCGCTGGAGGACGGCGACGCGCCCGTGGTCGCCGAGGGACGGGCGACGATCCACCACGACGACTTTCCGGCCGAGATCGTCGCCGCCTTCCAGGCCAAATACGAGGGCTGGGACATCCGGGTGCCGGTGCCCCGGGAAGGTCCCCGGGTGCTGCTGCGGATTCCGGTCGGCCGGTGGCTGCTGGCCGGCCGGGCGCGCTGAACCGGCCGGTGCCCCCTCCTCGATCCGGCGACAGGCCGAAAACCGGTTGCCGCGCGTGGTGGCTTCCGCGACAGTTGGGCGCATGACGTTCTGACGGCAGCACCTCGCCCAGCCGACGCCTCCGGCGGCGCCACCCGCGCCCGGTGAGCCGCGGCTCCGCCCGTCCGTACCCTCCGAGGGGAAGAACGTCCTTGTCACAGCAGGAGTCCCTGCCGCCGCCGACCCGTACCACGGAACCGGCCACCGTCACCGTGTTCGCCTCCGCCAGCAGTTGGATCGAGTCCGATGCCGTCGCGCAGTGCCACCAGGTGGCCGCCCTCGACGGCATGACGCACGTCGCCGGCATGCCGGACCTGCACCCCGGCAAGGGTGCCCCGATCGGCGCGGCGATGACGTCGACCGTGTTGTATCCGCTACTGGTGGGCTCCGACATCGGTTGCGGGATCGCCGTGTTCCCCGTCGACCTGAAGCGGGTCGTACCCGAGCGGCTCGCCGGCCGGTTTCCCGACCTCGACCGTCCGCTCGATCCGGAGCGGGACGCCGACGATCCGGCCTGGTCCGTCGTGGACGGGGGGATTCCCGGCGGTTACGTCGAGGGTCTGGGAACGGTCGGCCGGGGCAACCACTTCGTCGAGCTGGCGCGGATCCGGGACGTCCTCGAGCCGGACCACGCGACCCGGCTCGGGCTTCCGGCCGGCGACGTCGTCCTGATCGTCCACAGTGGTTCGCGAGGGCTCGGCGAGCGGATCCTGCGGGCGCACACCGAGCGGCACGGCGCGGGCCCTGCCCCCGATCCCGCCGCCTACCTCGCGCTGCACGACGAGGCCGTGCGCTGGGGATCGGTCAACCGCCGGCTGCTCGCCGCCCGGGTCCTGCACGCCCTGGGCGCCGAGCCCACCGAGCCGATCGTCGACCAGAGCCACAACCTGGTCGAGATCCGCGACGGGATGTACCTGCACCGCAAGGGTGCCGCACCGGGTGACGGCCGCGACGTCCTCATCGCCGGCACCCGGGGCACCTGCTCCTACCTGGTGGCCGCCCACGCGGGACCGGACGCCAACTTCTCCGTGGCGCACGGGGCGGGCCGCAAGATGTCCCGCGCCGACGCCCTGGTCCGGGGCCGGGCCAAGCACACGGTCGAGGAACTGCGGCGTACTCCGGTGGGATCGATCGTGGTGTGCGGCGACCGCCAACTGCTGTTCGAGGAGGCGCCGACGGCGTACAAGCGGATCGAGCAGGTGATCGGCGACCTCGTCGACCACGGCCTGGCCACGCCCGTCGCCACGACGGTTCCGCTGGTCACGTACAAGACGCTCGACCGGAGCAGGGGCGACGCCGGGCCGCAGGCCCGGCGGGGCCGGCAGGATCAGCGCCGTACCCGGGGCCGGCCGTGACCGCGGCGGGCGACGGCGTCCACCTGCTGCTGTCGGCGGGGCGGGGCCCCCAGGAGTGCGCCTGGGCGGTCGCCCAGCTGATCCGGCGACTGGAGGCCGACGCCACCCGGCACGGGTTGACGACGCATCGGGTCGAGGCCGTTCCCGGGGACCGGAACGGCACCTACCAGTCGGTCCTGGTGCGGATCTCCGGAACCGGTGCCGGGACGTTCGTCGGCTCGTGGACCGGCACCCTGTGCTGGCAGGCACCCAGCCCCTACCGGGCGAGCGCCGGCCGCAAGAACTGGTACGTCACCGCCCGACCCTGTCAGGTCGACGTCCCGCAGACACCCTTCGCGGAGTCGGACGTCGACATCGTCGGCTGCCGTACCGGCGGGCCCGGCGGGCAGCACCGGAACAAGGCCAGCACGGCGGTGCGGGCGACCCACCGTCCCTCCGGGATCGTCGTCGTGGTCGACACCGAGCGACAGTTCAGCCAGAACCGCCGCCTCGCCCTGGAGCTGATCCGGCAGCGCATCGCGCGTATCGACACCGCTGCCGACCGGGCCGTCACCACCGCCCGCTGGCGCATCCACGACGAACTCGTGCGCGGCAACCCCACCCGCGTCGAACGACCGGTGTGAGGCGAGTTTCGTGCCTGGATACGCTCCAGACATGGGCGACGAGAAAAACAGGCCAGCCGTGTTCTCGAACCGCTTCGCGGACGCGGTCGGTCCACAGGGGCCGGAGCCGAGCCGGGACCACTGCCGATGCGTCGGCCACTCGGCCGCGACCCGTCCGGCGAGCGTCGAGTTCCACGGCGAGCGGCAGGACACCTCGGGCGAGGCGTGGCAACGGCTGCTGGCGCTGATCGACGAGGCGGCAGCCGACGGGCGGGCGCTCTTCAAGCCGTTCGTGCAGATGAGTGCCGCGCACCGGCGGCAGATCGTCACCCTGCCGCCGACCATCGCGAAGCTGACCGAGGTCAGGCACCTGGTCCTCTACGGCACCAACCTGGTCCGGATTCCGCCGGAGATCGGGGCGATGACGAACCTCGAGGAGTTCGATCCGTACACGTCGCATCGCCTGCACTGGTACCCGTACGAGCTGACCAGGTGTACGAGGCTCCGCTCCAGCACGGTCAGCACCCGCGTCCTGTACGGCAACTTCAAGTTCCGGCCGCCGTTCCCGAGCCTGCGGCCGGTGACCACGATCGCCGAGGCAGACTTCGACGCGCTCGACCCCGGCGTGTGGGGAGCCGACCGCATCCGGACGTGCAGTGTCTGCGACCAACCGGTCGACGGCGAGGTGCACCAGGTCTGGATCTCCCAGGTGGTCGGGACGGATGTGCTGCCGTTCCTGGTCAACGCGTGCTCGAGGGCGTGCGTGGCGAATCTGCCGGAGCCGTACAAGGGTTACGTTCCGACCCCGCACACCGGCGGCCCCGACCTCGTCCAGCCGCCCGCCAGCCGCTGACACCGCTCGACTCAGCGGAGGATCAGTACCGCGAGCGTGCCGATGGTCGCGTTGGCGGTCACGTGGACCAGGTACGGAATCAGGATGCCGCCGCTGCGCAGCCGCATAACGCCGAGGGCGAATCCCCAGATCCCTGCCATGAGCATGCCGATGACCCCGGACGGAAAGCCGGCGTAGTGCGCGACCCCGAACAGCCCGGCTTGCAGCACCACCGCGACCCTGGGTCCCCAGACCGACGCGAGTTCGGTCAGCAGCACCCCCCGGAAGAGCATCTCCTCCCAGACCGGGTTGATCGCGGAGAACGCCACGATGCCCAGGATCGCGAGCCAGAGCGGAAGGCTCCGTAGCTCCCGGAGGTATTCGGCCGGCTCGGGCCGGACGGTGAGCGCCCATACCGTGAGTGCCGTCGCGCTGAGGACCACGGTGCCCAGGGCCAGCCACGGCGCCTCGGGCGTCAGCGACCCGCGCGCCAGCCAGGGCGCCGCCGGACCCAGCGCGGCATGACGGCCGGCGAGCAGCAGACCCGCCAACGGAAGCAGGCAGACCATGATCGTGGTGACCGCCGGAGGCCAGCCACCGAGAATCCCCGCCGCGAAACAGCCGGCGAGCAGACCGATGAACACGGCCGCGCGGATCGCCGCCGGCGAGCGCAGGAGGACCGCGCCGACGACGAGTACGGCGACCGCGACGCCGACGATGGCGGTCCGGGCGGGTGCCTCCGGACGGATCGGCACGACGGCACATCCGCCCAGGGCGACGATGCAGACCCCGGTGAGCGTCGTCCGGAAGGTGGTGGAGCGGGTGTCGTGGAACGGCACCGGCACCAGACGAGAGCCGACATCCTGCACAAGCGGCAAGACTGCCACACCTCGGCAACATCTCCACGTGCACCGGCCGCGACGACTACTACTCCACCTCCGCCGATTCGTACGTCAGGATCAGTTTCTCGGTGAGCACGCCGGGGTCGCCGCCGGTGGCGGCACCGACCTCCAGCTGCTTCGGGTTGACCCGGTGGAGGACGTACCGGCGGACCGGCATGCCGTCGGCGTCGTACTCGACGATCGCGGCGGCGAACCCGGCCTGCGAGCTCGACCGGGCGACCCACTCCTCGAAGCTGGTCCCGCCGGACTGGGCGCGGGTCAGGGTCAGTTCACCGGTCCCCGGCCGGCCGGGAAGTTTGCGGATCACGTACTTGCCGTCCGGGGTGTTCGCCTTGTACTCGATGACGTCCTGCCCGAGTCGCAGGCCGGAGATCTCGGTGATCGGCGAGATCACGACGCCGTCCACCTCCAGCGCGAACGAGTGGCCGACGGCGGAGTCGTTGTCGGACAGTGGCATGAGCTGCCTCCTTCGCCGGTGCCGTACCGGCGCGCGGAAAACAATCGATGCCACCAGGTAACCAGGTCTGGCCGCTCCGGTCACGTTCCGGTCAGCCCGGCCACCGCCACTGCGCGATCTGGGGGTGGTCCTCGCCGCACCGGCGGGTGTGGTCGCGGCATTCCTGCCTGGCGTCCGCCATCGTCTGGCGCAGGTGGGCGGCCCGGGTGGCGAGGCCGGGTACCCGGTCGATCACGTCCATGACCAGGTGGAACCGGTCGAGTTCGTTGAGCATGACCATGTCGAACGGTGTGGTGGTGGTCCCCTCCTCCCGGTAGCCACGGACGTGCAGGTTCTCGTGGTTGGTACGCCGGTAGGTGAGCCGGTGGATCAGCCACGGGTAGCCGTGGTACGCGAAGATGATCGGCTTGTCGCGGGTGAAGATGGCGTCGAACTGGGCGTCCGGCAGCCCGTGCGGGTGCTCGGTCGTGGGTTGCAGCCGCATCAGGTCGACGACGTTGACGACCCGGACCCGCAGTTGGGGCAGGTACCGGCGGAGCAGGTCGGCGGCGGCGAGAGTCTCCAGCGTGGGCACGTCACCCGCGCAGCCGAGCACGACATCGGGTTCGTAGCCGGTGTCGGTGCTGGCCCACTCCCAGATTCCCAGCCCGCGCTGGGTGTGCCGCATCGCCTGTTCCATCGAGAGCCAGGTCGGCGCGGACTGCTTGCCGGCGACCACGACGTTGATGTAGTGCCGGCTGCGCAGGCAGTGGTCCATCGTGCAGAGCAGGGTGTTGGCGTCGGCCGGCAGGTACACCCGGACGATCTCGGCCTTCTTGTTGGTGACGTGGTCGATGAAACCGGGATCCTGGTGCGAGAAGCCGTTGTGGTCCTGCCGCCAGACGTGGCTGGACAGCAGGTAGTTGAGCGACGCGAGGGGTCGACGCCACGGGATGTCACGGGTGACCTTGAGCCATTTGGCGTGCTGGTTCAGCATCGAGTCGACGATGTGGGTGAACGCCTCGTAGCTGGTGAAGACGCCGTGCCGACCGGTCAGCAGATAGCCTTCGAGCCAGCCCTGGCAGAGGTGTTCGGAGAGCACCTCCAGAACCCGCCCGCCGGGGGAGAGATGGTCGTCGCCGGGTTCGATCCGGCCCAGGAACGCCCGATCGGTGACGTCGAAGACGTCCGCCAACCCGTTCGACTCGACCTCGTCCGGTCCGAACAGGCGGAACCGGTCCGGGTTCGCGGTGATCACGTCCCGGAGCCAGCCACCGAGCGCTCCGGTCGCGCCGACCATCGGCTCGCCGGGCCGGTCCACCGCGACGGCGTGGTCGCGGACGTCGGGCAGCACCAGGTCGTGCAGCACGGTACCGCCGTTGGTGTGCGGGTTCGCGCTCATCCGCCGGTGCCCGCGCGGCACCAGACCGGCCAGGTCCGCGACCGGCGCGCCGGCCGCGTCGAACAACTCCTCCGGCCGGTACGAGCGCAGCCACCGCTCCAACTGGGCCAGGTGTTCCGGGTTGTCCCGTACGCCCTCCAGCGGAACCTGGTGGGACCGGAACGTGTTCTCGATCCGTTCCCCGTCGACCTCGGCCGGCCCGGTCCAGCCCTTCGGGGTACGCAGCACCAGCATCGGCCAGCGCGGCCGTTCGACCCGTTCGCCGCTCCGGGCCCGGCGCTGGATCTCGGCGATCTCGTCGAGCATCCGGTCGAGGGTGGCGGCGAGTTCCCGGTGTACCCGGGCCGGCTCGTCGCCGGCCACCAGGTACGGCTGGTAGCCGAACCCGCGCAGCATCGACAGCAGGTCGTCCGGCGGGATCCGGGCGAGCACGGTCGGATTGGCGATCTTGTATCCGTTGAGGTGCAGGATCGGCAGCACCGCACCGTCCCGCGCGGGATCGAGGAAGATGTCGGAGAACCAACTGGCGGCCAGCGGCCCGGTCTCGGCCTCGCCGTCGCCCACCACGCACGCCACCAGCAGGTCGGGATTGTCGAACGCGGCCCCGTACGCGTGCGACAGCGAGTACCCCAGCTCGCCGCCCTCGTGGATCGACCCCGGTACGTCCGCCGCGACGTGGCTCGGGAACCCGCCGGGAAACGAGAACTGCCGGAACAGCCGGCCCATCCCGGCCTCGTCCCGGCTCACCGACGGGTACACCTCGGTGAAGGTCCCCTCCAGCCAGGTGTTCGCGATGATCGCCGGGGCGCCGTGTCCGGGTCCGGTCACCAGCATCGCGTCCAGGTCGCGGGCCACGATGACCCGGTTGAGGTGTACGTAGATCAGATTGAGTCCCGGATCCGTGCCCCAGTGGCCCAGCAGCCGGGGCTTGATGTGCTCCCGGGTCAGCGGCTCGCGCAGCAGGGGATTGGCCAGCAGGTAGATCTGCCCGACGCTGAGGTAGTTGGCGGCCCGCCAGTAGGCGTCGATCCGGCCCAGTTCCTCGTCGGTCAGCCGGAGGTGCGGGTCCAGCGAGGTCTTCATCTTCCGACCCTCTCGCGGCTCGGCCCGATTCGCGACCCGAACGGCGATCTCACCGGCTCACTCCTGGATGTACAAGCCGTGCGAACTGCGTACGACGATCACCGGGGCGGGGGAGTGGTAGAGCATCGCCTGGCTGACCGCACCGAGCATCCCCCGCCACGGCTCGTCGCCCCGGGCACTGACCACCACGACCTCGGCCCGGCTGGCCTCCTGGGTCAGCGCCGCCTCCGGGTCACCGATCCGGGCCTGCTGGCTGACCGTGACCGACGGGTACTTCCGCTGCCAGGGTGCGACCGCCTCGGCCAGTTGTCCGACCGCCTCCGCCGGAAGGTCGCCGGTGGTCTCGTCCGGGTCCCAGACCTGCACCACGACGAGGTCGGTCGCGTGCCGGGAGGCGGTGTCGAAGGCGAAGTCCAGGGCCCCCAGTGAGCTGGCGGAGCCGTCCACCCCGACCACCACCGGCCCGGTCACCGGAAGCCTCTCCCGGGCGACCAGCACGCTGCATCCGGCCCGGGCGGCGATCTGTACGGCGGTGGCGTCCGAGTCGGCGGGTACGTCGGGATTCACCGTCAGCCCACCGTCCCCGATGACCAGGAGCGCGGCCGAGCCCGACTCGCGCAGCAGCGTGGTGATGACCGGTCCTTCGATCAGGGCGGAGGTCGTGGTGACCTGCGGCTGGGCCTTGGCGGCGGTCTGGACCGACCGGGCCAGCAACTCCTCGGCGGGCCTGCGGGGCTGCTCCGGCATCGGCTCCGAGGGGTCCGCGACCCAGTTGAACGCGTGCACGATGCGTAGCGGGCGGGAGTGCAGCGCCGCCTCCCGGGCGGCCAGCCGTACCGCCGTCATGCTGAGCCGCGAGTCGTCGACTCCGACCACGACCGATGCCTCGCGTGGGGAGTTCACCGCGGGCACGCGGTCAGCCGGCTCACCGGCCGGCATCCGATGACGTGGCGTATCGGGTCACCTGCCGAGAGTATCCGGGCGTTCCGCCGGATGTGCCGGATTCACCCGGTACGCACGTCTGGTCGATCGTCCGTCAGTTCTCCACCCGTCGTCAGTTCTCCACCCGCAGCACAGCGATCGTGGCGTTGTCCCGGCCGCCCGCGACCAGGGTGTCGGCGAGGATCGCGCGGCTCACCTCGACCGGGCTGCCGCTCGCGCCGAGCCGGTTGGCCAGCCGTTGGTAGTCGACCTGCTCGGCGACCCCGTCCGTGCAGAGGCAGTAGACGTCGCCGGGACGGAGCGTGACGCTCAGCAGATCCGGCTCCGGGTTGCCGGGGTGACCGACGTACCGGGTGAGTTGGTAGCGCGCGGCGGCGGCGGCCGGCGAGTCGGCCGGGTACCAGCCGTAGACGGCGCCGAGCCAGGCGGCGGTGTGGTCGACGGTCAGCAGTTCGAGCAGGCCGTCCCGCAGCCGGTAGGCGCGGGAGTCGCCGATCTGCACGATCCAGGCTGCCGGTTCCGGCGCCGCCGGGTCGCCCCGGTCCGACGCGTCGGGTGCGGTTCGGGCCGACGGCGGGGTCCGGCGCAGCCAACTCCGCTGGCCGGCGGTGGGTGGCTCGGCCCCGGGTGCCGGTTGCGGTGTCGCCTCGGCCGGTGTTCCGTGTCCCGCCGACCCGGCCGCCGTCGGGGCGAGGACCATGCCGGTGAAGGTGCAGCCGGTCAGTTCGCCCAGTTCGGCGCCGGCCGTCCGGACCCGGAACTGCGCCTCTGCCATGGCCGCGCGGAGCTGACCCGGGCCGATGTCGTGACCTGCCGCCTGCACCGCGGCCACCATGGTCTGCATGGTGGTGCTGCCGGCCACGGTGCTGCCCCGACCGTCGCCCATGCCGTCCGCCACCGCCAGGAACGGCAGCGTCGGATCGACGTGCAGGACGTCGAAGTTCGCCGCGTAGCGGTTACCGACCCGGGAGCCACCGGCGACGTGCAGCCGGCGGCCGGCGTGGGTGTAGGAGCGGGTGACGTCGCCCTCGGCGGGCATCCGATCGGGACCCGTGACGGGGGTTCGGTGCATGGCGGGGAGGTTAGCAGGATCCATCAACAGCCTGGGCGGTATATGCGAATCCTCCCATTCGCCCCGCACCGATTGCCGGGCTCGGCCGGACCTGCGGAGGTCCACCGTGTACGGATGACCGCGATGCCGCCGCGACGACCCGACCGGGCTGCGAGGATGAGGCGGTGAACCTGCCCGAGATGCTGCGACGGCATCGGTTGCTGGCCGTCGTACGGGGCGACGACCCGGAGGCCGCCCTGGACAGCGTACTGGTGCTCGCCGAGGCGGGGATCGCGTTGATCGAGGTGGCGGTGACCTCCAAGGACGAGGCCGGGGTGCTGGTACGGGCCCGCGCCGAGTTGGGGCCGGACGCACCACTCGGTGCCGGGATGGTGTTCACCGAGGCGGACGTGGTGCAGGCGGAGCAGGCGGGCGCGTCGTTCGTCGTGACGCCCGGACTGGTGCCGGCGGTCGCCGAGTCGGTCCGGCTCGGCATTCCCGCTCTGGTGGGCGCCCTGACGCCGACCGAGGTCGTCGCGGCCAGCCTGGCCGGCGCCGCCGCCGTGAAGGTGTTTCCCGCCTCGCTGGGCGGGCCGGCGTACCTGCGTGCGCTCCGGGAGCCGTTCCCGGACGTGCCGTTCGTGCCGGTCGGCGGGGTGGACATCGAGTCGATCCCGGACTATTTCTCGGCCGGCGCGATCGCGGTCGGCGTGGCGGAACCGCTGCTCGGAAGCGCCCCCCGGGGCGGCGATCTGGACTCCCTGCGGTTGCGGGCGGTGGCCTTCCGGGCCGCGATCGTGGGTTCTCCGGAAGGCTGATCCGGGGCGGCGGCCGGGTCAGACCGCGCGGAGTGTGCTGCGCTGCGGGCGGTGACGTAGCCGCTCGACCGCCACGGCGGTCGCCTCGTCGGCGGGTAGCCAGACGACCAGCTGTTGGGCATCAGGGGTGGGCAGTTCGAGTGTTTCCCGTTCCCACTGCAGCCGGTTCGCGCGCGGGTGGTTGATCGTGAGCGGCACCCGGGGCGGGGGGAGGTGGCGGTGCAGTCGCCGGGTGAACTCGGCGCCGGCGGCGGGCGCGAAGTCGGCCGTGAACCATTCGAAGGTCTCGGTCGAGGGTCCGAGCCACAGGTTGAAGACCTGCTCGTCCGCCACCTGGTCCCAGTGGGCGAATATGCTCCTGGACCCCGGGTGCGTGAAGACGTACCTGGTGAGGTTGGGCTCCTCGGCGTCCAGCAGTCCGGTGTCGCGCATGACCGCCGCGAAACCGTCGGTGTGGGCGAGCACGTCGCCCAGCCGGTTGGTGACGAAGCCGATGCCGGGCTCGAGGAGTTCGAGGATCCGTCGGACAGCCGGCCGTACGGTCCGATCGGGCGGTGCCGGCCGCTCGCGGCCGGCACACGTACCGCCGCTGATCTTGGCGAGGTAGCGCAGATGGGTGCGTTCGGCCGGATCGAGGCTGAGCGCGTCGGCGAGAGCCCTGAGGATGGAGTCGGACGGGTTGCGGTCGCGGCCCTGCTCGATCCTGGTGAGGTATTCGACACTGATCCCGGCTCGGGTGGCCAGCTCGGAACGCCGTAGCCCCGGTGCGCGCCGTCGCTCGAGTGCCGGAAGCCCCAGGTCCTCCGGCCGGAGGCTGTCGCGCTTGGCCCGGACGAAGGTCCCCAACGGCGTACCCATGCTCTGAGCCTACGACCCGATCAGGCGACCGGACCGGGTGCAGGGTGGCCCTGTGGGGGCCAGCCTGCGCCCGGTCTGGTTGAGCAGCCGTCGACGACGGACCGTTTACGGCATGAATGACAAGAGCAAGCTCGTGGTGGTCGTCGGCAGCGTCCGCGAGGGCAGGTTCGGGCCGGTTGTCGCCGGATGGGTGGCGGACCACGCCCGGGCGCACGGCGGTTTCGACGTTGACGTCCTCGATCTGGCGGATGTCGACATTCCGTTGTCGCTGCCTGCCGCGTCGCCGAAGTTCGCGGGTGACGAATACCCCCGGCCCGAGGGCATGCGGGGCGTCACCACGAAACTGGCCGAGGCGGACGCCTTCATCATCGTCACCCCCGAGTACAACCACAGTTATCCCGCCTCGTTGAAGGCGCTCATCGACTGGCACTTCACCCAGTGGACCGCCAAGCCGGTCGCATTCGTCAGCTACGGGGGTGCGGCCGGCGGTCGACACGCGGTACTTCACCTCGAGAACGTGTTCACCGAACTGCACGCGGTGACCATTCGGGACGGGCTCGCCTTTCCGAACTACTTCACCGCCTGGCAGGACGGTGCGCCGCTGAACGCCGAGGCGGCCGGCTACGCCAAGACCCTCCTGGAGCAGCTCGCCTGGTGGGCGACCGCCCTGCGGGCCGCCCGGACCGCCGCGCCGTACCCGGGCGGAGCCTGAGTCAGTGGTGGATCAGGTTCAGTGAGAAGGGCCAGGAGGTCGCCTTCTCACTGAACCTGATCTTGTGCGCCGGAAGGATACTCCAAGCCGGCCCACCAGGACGGCCGCGAACTGGCCCCACCGTACTGCGACCACCGTCCACCGGTACCCCCGCGTAACCATGCCGTGGGAATGCCGGCGTACCGGGGACGGTTGCCCGCGCCTGTCGCGGCAGTTCCGATCTTCTTGACGCGGAACCCTCGCCATCCGGGGCGGGCGAGGTTTCCGCGCGTGTCGCTCAGTTCCAGGCGCAGCCCCAGGTCTCCTGTACCTGGATCGTGACCGGGACGCTCTGCGTCCGTGTGCCGTCCGACGCCGTCAGTTCCGGCCGGTACACCCCGAACGGCAGCGGCGGCAGGGTCATCGCGATCAGATTGAGCGCGATGTGACCGTCGCTGGATCCGGGTGGGATCGGCACGTGCGGCAGGCTCGTGGTCGTACCGGCGGGCAGGTCCCGCGCGCCGACCTCGATGGGCGTCGACCACGTCCCGTCGATCGTGATCCAGAAATACGTGAACCAGGACTCGCCGGCCGGAATGCAGACGCGCTGTCCGATGTTCGTCAGCTGCCAGGTCGCCGCCGATGTGGTGGTACCGGCCGCAGCAGCCGGCTGGCTGCCGATCAGCGCCAGCGTCAGCGCGGTGACCAGCCCGAGCGCCAGCCGAGCGACGCCGAAGGTCGATCGCAACATCGAAGCCTCCCAAAGCTCGTTCGACGGGCGGCCGATACCCGACGTGGCCGTCGATCGATGCCGCCCTGTGTACGACAGCCTAGGAATCTGGTTTCAGAGAGAAATCAGAAGCGATTGTGGGTTCTCAGCGAAGGTGAAGTGGCGTTGGTATTGCGATGTGCCGAGCGGAGGGTGTCCGCGCGGATCGCGGGGTGAGCAGGTGTGGGTCCACTCCTGCAGGTGATCATGCGGAAGCCGGCGTTGGCGGAGATGACGTCGCCGTGCCGGTCGACGATCACGGCCGGGTACGGCAGGTGGCCGTGCAGGACGCGTTCGAGGGCGGTTCGGACCGGTGCCAGCCCGGGGTCGTCCGGTGAAGCTGAGGTGCCGTTGCGTGGTGCCGGCCCGGACCGCCGGTTCGAGTTGGCTGACGCGTCGTCAGGTGCGCCACGTGCGCAACGCAGCCGCGAGTCCGCCGCTCGCGGATTCGGTGACCATTCTTCCTGTGTACCGGGTGCCGCGCCGGTTGGCGATTCCCTCCGGGGAATTGTCGCAGCACGTCCGGCGCAGAACAGTCGTGGTCGCAACGATCATCCACGACCGAAGGATCAGCATTGCCTGGCATCGACCCGAAAACCCTCACCGACCGCTACGTCGCGGTGTGGAGCGAACCCGACCCGGAACGTCGCCGCGATGGCCTGGGGTTCGATCGTCTCGTCTTGGAGATGGTGCCGCGCGACGGTGGCGACGTGACCCGTGTCGGGCTGGAGATCCTTGTGCTCGGCGCGGACGGGCGCATCGCCAGCGACTACCAGTTCATCGAGGGCTGACCGCGATGACTGCGATCCTCCCCTCGTCCGTGCGCAGCTACCATGTCAACAGCGGCGACGGCATCGATGGCCTGAAGCTGCGTACCCACGAACCGCGAACGCCAGGTATCGGCGAGGTCGCAGTCGCGGTCCACGCCGTCTCGCTCAGCTTCCGCGATCTGCTGGTGCTGCGGGGGCAGTACGTGCTGCCGGTCAAACCGGACGTCATCCCCGTCTCCGACGGTGCCGGGCAGGTCATCGCCGTGGGGCCAGGTGTCCAGCGGGTGCGACCGGGTGACCGGGTCACCGCCGCGCTGTTCCCGCAATGGCTGGATGGCCCCCTGAAACCGCAACACCTGTCACAACTGGGTGGCTCCCTCGACGGCATGCTCACCGAACTCGCCGTCCTGCCGGAGCAAGCCCTCGTCCCGGTCCCCGAACACCTCTCCTACGCCGAAGCCGCGACGCTGCCGTGCGCTGCGGTCACCGCGTGGAACGCGCTGACCGGGGACGGTCCTGGGACCCAGCCCGGGCACACGGTGCTGACCACCGGCTCGGGCGGCGTATCACTGTTCGCGGTACAACTGGCCAAGCTTCTCGGCGCGAAAGTGATCGCCACGACCGGCCAGACGGAAAAGGAGCAGCGCCTTCGTGACCTGGGCGCTGACGAGGTCGTCAACCATCGCGCCGTTCCCGACTGGCACAACGCGGTCCGCGACATCACCTACGGGCGAGGGGTCGACCGGGTCGTCGACACTGCCGGAACACTGGAGCAGTCACTGAAGTCGCTTGCCATCAACGGGCACGTCGCGTTCGTAGGGTCCCTCTCCGGTGAATGGCCACCACTCGACCCTCGCCTGCTGTTCGGTGTCGCCGCGACGGTCCGGGCGCCGGCAGTCGGAAGTCACGCCCAGTTCACCAAGCTGAACGAGATCATCACCGCGCACCAGCTTCGGCCCGTCACCGACCGAGCGTTCCCGTTCGAGGAAGCCGGCACGGCGTTCCGGCACTACGAATCGGCCAGCCCGTTCGGAAAGGTCATCATCGAAATGCGATAACCGGGTGTGTGGCGGCCGAATCCGCCACACACGCCCATCGGCATGAGCATGCAGCTGCGAGTGGAAGCGTCAACGAGCTCGTCACACGATTTTCCCGGCGCGCAGTCGGGCGGATCAACTTTGTTGAGAACCCACAGCGATCGCACTGACGCCCGGCACCTCCTGTCAACCAGAGTTGACAAGTGCGGGGTTGTCAACCATAGTTGACAGCATGAGTCAGGCAACGGATCTGGCGGCGGCGGCCGGCAGCACCGACCCGAGGGTCGGGCTGCGTGCGGTGGTGGCCCTGCGTCGGTTGTTGGAACGCCTGGAGGACGTCCAGGTCGACAACGCCCGGCGCCAGGGCTGGTCCTGGCAGGAGATCGCCGACGTGCTGGAAGTCAGCAAGCAGGGCGTACACAAGAAGCACGCCGGACGCCCGGTGGGGCGTACCCAGGGAGGTTCATGATGTTCGAACGGTTCACGGTGCAGGCACGCGACGTGGTCCGGGGAGCCGTGCAGGAGCGCGACCGGTGGGGGCACCGCAGCGTCGGCACCGAGCACCTGCTGCTCGCGCTGCTCGACGAGGAGAAGAGCTCCGTCGCGGGCCTGCTGCGGCAGGCCGGCGTCGACCCGGAGCGGGTGATCGCGGAGATCGACCGAAAGGTCGGCCGGGACACGGAGGAACTCGGCGACCGGGACGCGGAGGCGCTGCGGTCGATCGGCATCGACCTGGACGCGGTGCGTTCCAAGGTCGAGGAGTCGTTCGGGGTCGGAGCGCTGGAGCCGCCACCGCCCCGACGTAACCGGCGCGGCCTCTTCAGTGGATGGGAACTCTCCAGCCCGTTCTCGCCCCGGGCCAAGAAGGTGCTGGAACTGGCCCTACGGGAGGCGGTCCACCTCAGGCACCGGCAGATCGGGGCCGAGCACATCCTGCTCGGGCTGATCCGGGAGGGCAAGGGACTGGCCGCGCTCGTCCTCACCGACGCCGGACTGGACCTCACCGAGCTGCGCCGCCGGACGATCAGCTCCCTCGACCAGGCCGCCTGAACCGGTACGCCGGCCCGGGGCGCCCCGGGCCAGCGGGCGGTACCCCGACGGGCCCGGCCCGACCAGGCGGTACGCCCACGTTCAGTCGGTCGACCGGCCCTGCTCCAACTGTTCGCGGAGGATGTCGGCGTGCCCCGCGTGCCGGGCGGTCTCCTCGATCATGTGGGCGTAGATCCATCGCAGCGAGACCAGGCCCAGCCGAGCGTGCGGCACCGCGTGGTCGAGGGCGAAGCCGGCGGCCACCCGCCGCGACTCCGCGCACGCCTGCGCGTACTCGGTGAGCAGGCCCTTGACCGTGTCGTCCGGGCCGAGCGTCCAGCTCGGGTCGCCACCCTCCACCGAACCGGCGATGTCGGCCGGATCGCGCTGCGCAATCCGACGCTGGAACCAGGTCCGCTCGACCACGGACAGGTGCTTGAGCAACCCGCCGAGCGTGGTCAGCGACGGCACGAGCCGGCGCCGGGCATCCTCGTCCGACACTCCAGTGATCTTCTCCACGAGTTCCCGGCGCTGGCAGTCGAGGAACGCCTCCCACACCGCCCGCTCACCGTCGGTGGTTACCAGTTCCTCGTGGGCGAGCGGGGGATCGATCATGTGCCGAACTGTAGCGGCCGCGGCGGGTCCGGCCGCCGCCGATACCGCACCGTGCGCGGTACGTCACGCTGCTCCGGGTCGCTGACGGCGCCAAGCTGCTGCACACTGGCGGCCGTGAAGCGGCAACAGGAGAGCACCCGCGATGCGGCGACCGGGCCCGACGGACCACGGTCCGCCGTGGTGGTCAACCCGGTCAAGCAGACCGACATCGACGGACTACGCCGGACCGTGACCGACACGCTGACCGCGGCGGGTTGGCCGGAACCGGCGTGGTACACCACGACCGCCGAGGACCCGGGGCAGGGCCAGGCACGGCAGGCCATCGAGGCCGGGGCCGAGGTCGTCTTCGTCTGCGGCGGCGACGGCACCGTGATGTCCTGCGTCGGCGCCCTGGCCGGCACCGAGGTCGCGATGGCCATCCTGCCGTCGGGCACCGGCAACCTGCTCGCCGCCAACCTGGGACTGTCGAACGATCTCGCCGCCGGCCTCGAGGTGGCGCTCGAACGGGGCCGGCGACAGATCGACGTCGGCGTCTGCGAGGACCAGATCTTCGCGGTGATGGCCGGGATGGGCTTCGACGCGCAGATGCTCGCCGCCACCTCGGAGACCACCAAGGCCCGGGTCGGCTGGCCCGCGTACATCGTCGGGGCGATGCGACACCTGCGGGACCGGCCGATGAGGGTGTCGATCCGGATCGACAACCAGCCGCCGCTCCGGCGCCGGGCCCGGACCGTTCTGGTCGCCAACGTCGGGCGGCTACAGGGCGGGGTACGACTACTGGCCGACGCCGAACCGGACGACGGCCTCCTGGACGTCGCGGTGCTCACCCCACGGACGCTCAACCACTGGCTGTCGCTCGGCTGGGCGGTGGTCCGGCGCCGCGACCGGGTGCCCCGGATGGAGGTGCTGCGCGGCCGGCGCGTCACGATCACCAGCAACCGGGCGCAACCGCGTGAGCTGGACGGCGACGTCATCTCCCCCGGCCGTGCCCTGCGGGTGACGGTACGCCCCGCCGCGCTCTGGCTCTGCGTACCGCAGCCGGCGACCGAACCGGACCTGGCGGTGGACGCCGAGGCGGCGGCCGAACGAGGCGAACGCCGCGTGGAGGAGGGGCGAGGCGAGGTAGGGCACGGTGAGTAGCACCAAACTGGTTCCGGAGACCCGGCTGATGGCGGACGAGGAGCTCTCCGCCGACGATGCCTGGCACGCCCTGCGCCGCCACGGCGGCTGGCACCTCATCCGCGACGCCTTCATCCGGTTCCGGTACGGCGACGCGTTCAGCCACTCCCGGGCCCTCGCCCTCCAACTCTGCCTCGCCGTGGTGCCGTTCCTGATCGCCCTCTCCGGCCTGATCAGTGACCTCGGCGTGGACGAGGGCGGCCTGGTGGTCGCCGACACCGTCATCGCGCTGACCCCGGGTGCGAGCGACGCCGTCGTCAAGGACCTGCTCGTCGACTCGGAGCAGACCGAGGATGCCGGCGAACTGGCACTGGCGCTCGGTCTGCTCACCGGGTTCGTCGCGCTGACCACGACGATGGCCCAGGTCGAGCGGGGGGCGAACCGGATCTACGGGGTGGAGCGGGACCGTCCGGCGCTGTGGAAGTACTTCCGCGCCGCCGTGCTGGCCCTCTTCGCCGGGGCGCCGGCGCTGGCCGGATTCTTCATCCTGGTCGGTGGCGGCGCGCTCGGCGACTCGGTCCGGACGCACTACGACTGGTGGGGCCCGCAGATCGAACTCGCCTGGGACATTCTGCGCTGGCCGCTCAGTCTCGGGCTGACCATCGTCGCGGTAGCGGTGCTGTTCCGGCACGCGCCGCGTCGCCGCCAGCCGGGGCTCTCCTGGCTGTTGTTCGGGGCCGGCTTCACCACCGCGTCGTGGTGGCTCGCCAGCGTCCTGCTCGCCGGCTATGTCAGCTACAGCGACGCGTTCGGCGCCACCTACGGCGCGCTGACCGGGATGATGGCGCTGCTGCTCTGGGCCAACCTGACCGGGATCGCGCTCTTCGGGGGCCTGGCCTTCGCCGCCCAGTTGGAGGCGCTGCGGCTCGGCGAACACGAGCCCGCCGAGCCGGACCGCTGGGAGCCGGACCAGGCGGACCAGGACATGGCCGACATCGATCCCGACGGCGTCCTCGGCGCGGCGGTGCCCGCACCCCGCAGCAGGGGGAACCGGCTGCCGGACGCGGTCGGGACCGGCGGGAGCGGGGAGCCCCACGGCGGCTGACGGGTGTACCGAGTCCGCGCGGCGGGTACCGGGCAGGCCAGACCCGAGAAGGGAGTTCTGGCGTGACCAAGGTCGGTGGAGTGTTGCGACGGCCCCTCGGGCACTTTGCCGAGCGGAGCCTGGCCGGATTCGCCGTCATCGCCGGAACCGGCGTCGGGTTCGGCATCCTGCTGATGCTGGTGCGGTTCCACTGGGACCCGCTGTACCAGGCCGACCACGAGACGGCCGCGTGGTTCAACGATCTGGTCTCGCCGTACGACGCGATGGTGACCGTACTCCGGGCGGTCAGCTCGCTGGGCGGCCGGCCGATCACGATCTGGCTGGTCACCATCGCGGTGGTGGGCCTGCTGATCCGGCGGCAGGGCCGGCTCGCCTTCTACCTGATCGTCACCGGGGCCGGGGCGCTGATGCTCGACCCCTCGCTGAAGGCGCTGGTCGGCCGGCTGCGTCCGGTGGTCGACATCCCGGTGGCCTCCGCTCCGGGCAACAGCTTCCCGAGCGGGCACGCCCTCGGATCGATCGTCGCCTACGGTGCGCTGCTGCTGGTCTTCCTGCCGGCGATGCAGCCGAGATGGCGCCGAGCGGCGATCGGCATCGTGGCCGTGGTGGTGCTGGCGGTCGGCCTGACCCGGGTCGCGCTCGGCGTGCACTACCTCTCGGACGTCCTCGCCGGCTGGCTGCTCGGCCTGGCCTGGCTCGGTGTGACCGCGTACGCCTTCCGGCTGTGGCGCCGCGAGCGCGGCCGGCCGGTCCGACCGCTGGGGGAGGGGCTGGAGCCGGAGGCGGGACGGGAGATCGCACCCGCGCCGGCCGAGGAACACGTCCTGCCGCACCCCCGGGCCGCCGTCGCCGAGGTGCTCACCGGCTGGGTACTGGTCTTCGGCGTCCTGTACGCCTTCGGCATGCTGGTCAGCTACTACGCCGCCGACACCTTTGTCGACTCGCTCGACCACGTGGTGCCGCAGTGGTTCGCCGCGCACCGGACCGAGGCGCTCAATGACGCCAGCTACTGGGCGAGCAAGGCCGGTGACACCCACGCCATTCTGCTCATCTCCCTGGTCTTCTGCCCGCTCGCGCTGGCGTTCTGGCGGCGCTGGCGGCCGGTGCTGTTCCTCGCGTTGACGATGTTCGGCGAACTCACCCTCTTTCTCGCCTCCGCCCGCGCGGTGGACCGGCCGCGTCCCGCGGTGCCGCACCTGGACGGCCCGCTGCCGACCGCGTCCTTCCCGTCCGGGCACATCGCGGCCACCATGTGCCTCTGGGTGGCGATCGCGCTGCTGGTGATGCCGCGTACCGACCGGTGGTGGCGGTGGCTGACCGTCGTCGCCGCGATCGTCATGCCGCTCGCCGTGGCGGCCTCCCGGATGTACCGGGGGATGCACCATCCGAGTGACTTCGCCGGCGCCCTGCTGCTGACGGCCGCCTGGATCGGCGTCCTCTGGCTGGTCGTACGCCCGAACGAGGAGTTGCGGGCGGGCGCACCCGGGCGGGGGACGGGCAGCGGTCGGAAGGAGCAGACGGAGGTAGACGAGTCGCCGGAGCGGACCTCGCCGGACACCCCGGCCGGGTTGGGACAGCTCGACGACGAACTCGCCCGTGCCGCCCGGTCCGACTGAGCCCGGAGGCCGGAGCCGGACGGGCCGGAAGGGGGCGGGCGCCGGTTTGCGGATGATGACGTACAACATCAGGAACGGTGGCCTCGACGGCACCGATCCGAGCCGCCTCGGCCGGATTGTCGAGGTCGTCGCCGAGCAGCGGCCGGACGTGCTGGCGTTGCAGGAGCTTCGCGGCCTCCGCCGGAACCGCAGCCGGCTCGACTCGGTCGCGCGGCGGCTCGGGATGCGGCCGTACCTGGCCGGCGGATGGCTCGGGCAACCAGTGGCGGTGCTGGTCCGGCCGCCCGGCCGGGTCCTCTGGGCGGGACCGGTACGTCGTCCGTTCCACCACGGCGCCCAGCGGGTGGTGATCGACACGGACCGGGGACCGTTGACCGTGCTCGGTACGCATCTGAATCCGTACTCCGGTCGACGCCGGCTGCGCGAGGCCGGCTGGCTGATCGCTGGAGCGCGTCGGGCCGGGCCGGAGACCGGACCGCTGCCGGACCGTCTCGTCCTGCTGATGGGCGACCTGAACTCACTCGACCCGTGGACCGGGCACGACGAGCGGATCGGGCGGCTGCGTCCCGAGTACCGGAGCCGGCACCTGCTGCCGGACGGGGCGACGGTGGACACCCGTACGATCGCCGCACTCGACCGGGCCGGCTTCGTCGACCTGTTCCGGCGTCCGGGTCTCCAGGCCCGGGACACCGTGCCGACCACCGGAGGCGGTGGGGCGGAGTTCTCCGGAATGCGACTCGACTATCTGCTCGCCACCCCGCCGCTCGCCCGGCTGGCCGGGCCGTGCCGGGTCGTCACCGGCGGCGCGGCGGAGTCCGCGTCCGACCACTATCCACTCGTCGCCGAGTTCGACCTGAACTTCCGGTGAGCCGGGTACGTCCTGCGCGCTGTCAGGCGCCGAGCCCGACGTCCCGGGCGAGCAGGGCCGCCTGTACCCGGTCCGCGACGCCGAGCTTCGCGAAGATCGCGGAGAGCTGGTTGCGTACCGTCTTCTCGCTGAGCCCGAAGTGTCGGGCGATCCGGGCATTGGTGTCACCCAGGGCGAGGCGACCGAGGATGTCCCGCTCCCGCGACGTGAGCTGGTTGAACGGGGCGGGCAGCTCGGCCGGGCCGCGTTGCAGCGTGGTGAGCACCGACGTCCCGATCCCCGGCCCCAGCACGACACCGCCCTGGGCGACGGTACGCAGGGCGTCGATCACCGCGTCCGGGTCGGTGTCCTTGAGCACGTATCCCCGGGCGCCCGCACGCAGGGCGCGGGCCACGATTTCCTCGTCGTTGGCCATCGTCAGCATCAGGACCTTGACGTCCGGGCAGGACTGCATGATCCGCTGGGTGGCGTCGACCCCGTCACCGTCCGGCAGCGACACGTCCATCGCTATCACCTGCACCCGGTTGGTGACGGCGGAGGTGAGCGCCTCGGCGGTGGTCGCCGCCTCGAACACGTCGCTCACCCACGACTCGCCCTCGAGCATCGTCCGCAGGCCCCGGCGCACGACCGGGTGGTCGTCGACGATGAGAATCCGTCCACCGTGCACCATGCTCGTCGCCCGCCTCTGCACGCACCGCCGCGTCCTGGGGCGGAACCGGCGTCGGCGTCGGTCCATCCACGACGCCGGCTCAGCCATCGCGGTTCAGCGTAGCGGGCTACCCGAGCCGGCCCGCGTCGCTGTCCGGAGTCTGGCCGATAACGCCGTTGGCCTGGCCGGCGGCGGCGGGCTGAGATTCCGCGCCGCGCGGTTCCGGCACATCCGGTGTCGGCTCGGCTACGGAACGATGGGCAGTTCCCCAACACCCGTCGGCGCGATCGTGCACCGTATCGGACCCGTCGCCGGTGTCCGTCCGGACGATGGTCAGGGCATCGGCGGCCGGGAGGTTGGGGGTCGGACAATCGATAGTGGCTCGGACGTTGGGTACCGGGTCGGCGGCCGGCCGGTCGGTGATTGCCGGCTGAAACGGCAGCCGGACCCGGATCGACGTGCCGTGCGGGGTTCGCGCGGTGATGTCGAATTCGCCGCCGAGCTCCGTCGCCCGTTCCCGCATGGAGTCGAGGCCGACACCGCCCGGCCGGCGTGGGCCCAACCCGACACCGTCGTCGACGACCTCCACCGTCAGCGCCCGGTCCCGGTCCACGTTCACCCAGCAGGTGCTGGCCTGGGAGTGCCGGGTCACGTTGGTCAGCGCCTCCGCGACGATCCGGTACGCGGCCACCTCGATCGCCGCCGGCAACCCCTGAAGGTTCCCCTCGACCTGCAACCGGACCGACAGCGTCGAACTCTCGAATCGGCCGCACTCGTTGCGCAGCGCCGCCGCGAGTCCCCGGTCCAGGGCCGGCGGCCGGAGCTGGTCGACGAGCTGGCGTACCTCGGCGGTGCAGGTCTGGAGGTCCGCCGCGAGCGCGTCGAGGATTCGACCGGTCCGGGGCTGTTCGGCGACGAGCTTCTGCGCGGCGCGTACCTGCATCGCCATGCCGGCGAGCGTCGGCCCCAGCCCGTCGTGCAGGTCACGGCGCAGCCGTCGCCGCTCCTCCTCCCGAGCGGTGATCAGCCGCTCGCGGGAGTCCTGCAGGTCGTGGATGAGCCGGACGGCGTCGGCCGCCACCGCCGCGTGCAGCGCCAGGTCCTTCAGCAGCCGCCGCTCGACCGGAGTGAACCGGCTGGCCGCGCTGCGGTTCGCGACGATCAGGCGGCCGACCCGTTCCCCCCGGGTGACCATGTCGAACGACTCGACGGTCGTGTTCGCGCTACCGTGCGCGGCGAGGACCCTGGGCCCGTCCCGCCCCTCGACCTCGACCGAGACGTGCGGCACCTTCAGGGAGCGCGCGATGGTCCCCGTCAACAGCGGCAGCACCGCGTTCGGCTCGACCGTACGACCGAGCAGGTCGCCGAGCCGCGCCATCACCTGGTACGGGTCGTCCCGGTCGCCGTAGAGGAGGCGGTTGACTCCACGCTGGACCCGACCGCGCACCGGTTCGAAGGCGACCGCGATCAGCCCGGTCGCGACCAGCGACGCGTTCGAGGTGTTGCCCGCCATCAGCAGGTCACGCAGCAGCGTGATCAGCCCGACGAACCCGGCGATCACCAGCAGGCTCATCACCAGCCAGACGATGGTCCGGTTGATCACCTGGTCCAGCCCGTACAGCCGGTAGCGCAGCACCGCGATGGCCATCCCCGCCGGCAGCGCCACAGCCATGATTACCCAGGCTCCGGGCAGGTCGATGGCCTCCAGCACGAGTCCGAGCAGTAGCAGGACCGCGGACGCCAGCAGGCAGGCCAGCTGGGCCCGGGTCTCGCCGTCCGCCCGGCGCCAGCGCAGCACCAGCGATACGAACGTCCCGAGCAGCCCCGCCAGGGTCGCCGCGATCGCCAGGAGCGCGACGAGTACGAGCGTCCGGGCCCGCTGGGTGGGAGCCGCCCCGGCGACGCTGATCAGGCTGTGCGGGTCGTCCAGGGCGGCGAGCGCGTAGGCGAGCGCGGCGATGACCGTGCCGCAGCCGATCAGCACGGCGACCGGCCGCCATCGCGGGGACGGCAGTCGCCCGTCCGGAAACACCAGCAGGGCCAGGAAGATCAGTCCGTACGGTGGCCACCAGGCCCACTGACTCAGCCAGGCCATTGGCAGCAGGTTGCCCCAGCTCTCCGCGAGCACGGCCATGCTCGCCGCCCCCCCGGCGGCGAGCATGAGCCGACCCACGAGGTGTCCAGGTATTCCGACCAGGACCAACGCGCCCATCGTGGTAAAGGCGATCGCGATCACCGCGATCTCTCCGGTCAGTTGGACCGTCGTGCCGCCGGCGTTGAGGAGCTGCCCGGTGACCACGAGCGCGACCACTGCCGCTGCCCCGACCAGTGCGCTGACCCGTCCAACGGGCCACCGTCTCGTGCTTTCGGTGGACGTCACCCCTTCGACCCCTGCCCCAATCGAGTTTTTCTAGTGGGTCCAACCGGCGGCGTGCAGGGAGTTGTGGAACCATCCGCCCTGCGTCATGAGCTTGATGCCGCCCCCCAGCGGCTCGCCGCCCGGGAACTGCGCGGCGTCCTCTGCCAGCGTGCCGCCGCCGATCTCCGGCAGGGCTTCCAGCGCCGCCTCGACCGACAGGCCGGAGTCCGCGACCACCTCGGGGTTCCGCCGGATGTAGTCGCGGACGTGCTGGATCACGGCCTGCAACCGAGCCTGGACCAGATCGGGGTCCGGGTCGTCGAGGGTGGGAACCAGCCCCTCCAGCTCCCAGCTGTCGCTGAGCACCGGCGCGAGTCGGCGACCCGCGAGGTCGAAGAACTCCAGGGCGCCCTGGGACTTGGCGCCGATGTCCTTCTCGTTCAGCATCTCGGCCACGCTTCCGTACGCGTGGGCGAAGCTGTTGTCGCTGGCGATGACGATCGGCGCGATGTCCGTGGGTCGGGCCGGACGGGTCGGTTTTGCGGTCATGACACTCCCCTCATATCCATATTCGACGGTATTGCGCGCGGGTGGGCGACGGTTCTCCTCCCGCAGCCTAGGCCCGGGATTCAACGGCGTACGGGATGCCCCGTCGGCAACGCATCATGTCCCGTCCGACGTCCCGCGGGCCCGGGACCGGTGTCCCGGCAGACTCGGGAAAAACCGGCGGCCGGCCCGCGACACCGGTCGACCGGTGCTCGATACCGCCTCGATACCGCCTCGATGCCGCCGGTTGGCAGGCTCGTCGACGGTGCCAGCCGCCACTCACCACGGCCGGCATCTCGGCAACCGGCAGATGGGGAGACGCATGACGACCGAGTCGTCGGCCACCGAGGGCCGGAAGTTCGGCCGGGCCGCACGGTTCGGCGGGCAGGTGTTCGGCGCGGACGACGCCGGTGCCGGACGCTGGGCCGGGCTGACCGAGCCGGGCGGGCTGGTCACCGAGCTGCTGGCCCGGATCAGCCTGACCGGCTGGACCGTGCACCGGCGGGACGGGCGGGACGTGGTCGTCCCGGCGACGCCGGTGAACCGCGTACAGGGCTGGAAGCTGCACGTCTCGGCGACCGTACTCTCCGCGCCGGAGGTGCTGGCGGCCTGCGCGCCGCCGCTGGTCGAGACCGGCACCGCCTTCGAGTACGTCGCCACCCTGCCGGGGCTCGCCGCTGTCAACGGGCCGTGGGCGCCCCGGTTCGGCGGAGGAAAGTTTCTCACCGCCTATCCGGCGACGGACGAGCTGTTCCGGGAACTCGCGAAGCGGCTCGACGAGGCGACGGTGGGCATGGTCGGCCCGGCGATCCTCTCCGACCAGCCGTACCGGGCGGGCGGCGTGGTGCACTACCGGTACGGCGCGTTCACCGGTGTCGACGTACTCGACAACGACGGTGGACGCCGTCGCTGCGTCGTCGGTCCGTTCGGCAGCCTGGTCGAGGACCGCTGCGAGGCGGCCTTCCGACCACCGCCGTGGGTGGAGATGCCCTTCGACTCGTCGCCGGAGTGGCGGGCACCGGCCGTGGCCGGGCCGGACCGACCGGCGGGTGGGACCGGGTCGAGGTGGTCGGTCGCGTCGATGCAGGCGATGGGAACGGGGCCGATCGGCCCCATCGGCCCGGCCGGGTCGACGGGGATGTCGGGACCCGTCGACCCGGCCGGGCCGACCGGAGTGCTGATCGGTGGCCGGTACGCGGTGACCACCGCGATCCGGCAGGCCAACAAGGGCGGCGTCTACCGGGCGCGTGACCTGCGTACCGGGGTCGAGGTGCTGATCAAGGAGGCGCGGCCCCACGTGGGTACGGATGCCCGGGGCAGGGACGTCCGCGATCTGCTCGGGCACGAGGCGCGGGTGTTGCGGCACCTGGGACCGCTCGGCGTCGCCCCCCGGCCGCTGCGCGAGTTCGTGCAGGGGGACCACCGGTTCCTGGTCGAGGAACTGCTGCCGGGAAAGCCACTGCGGCTCGGTCTGCGGGACTTCCCCGAGGCGGGGCCGGGCGGACTGGACGTCGCGGCCCTGCTCGGGGTGCTGGGCCGGTTGGCCCGGCTCGTCCGGACGGTGCACTCCGTCGGTGTGGTGCTCCGGAAGCTCACCCCCGACACCGTGCTGCTGCTGCCGGACGGGGAACTCCGGTTGGTCGACCTGGGGATGGCCGCGCTGCGTACCGGAGGGCCGGACGACTGGGCCTGCCTCGACCTCGACGGCCCCGACGTCCTCGGGTTCGTCGCACCGGAGCAGGTCCGGGGGGCGCCGCCGGACGGCGCGGCGGACCTGTTCGGCCTGGGCATGCTGGCACTGCACCTGGTCGGCCGGACCACCTCGGTCCGGTCGGCGGGCCCGCCCCGGAGGCGGTCGCTGGAGGAGCGGGTCAACACCCTGGTCGAGCCGTCGCTCGGCGGACGTCCGATACCGACCGCTCTGCGCCGGGTCGTCACCGGCCTGCTCCGGAATTCCCCGGCCGACCGGATCGGGCTGGACGAGGTCATCGCGCTCTGCGAGGCGGCACCGACGGATCCGCAGCGGCGTGGTACCGCCGGCGGTGTCGACGCCGACGCGGAGCTGCCGACCTTGCCGGAGGAGAGCTGGCGGGACCTGGTCGGCGGCCTGATCGCCCGGCTCGCCGTCGACGGCGACCGGGACCGTGGCACCCGGTCGACCGGGCGCGGGTCGGTGAGCAGCGGTTCCGGTCGAGGCATCGAGCCGTGCACGGTGCGGCACGGCATCGCCGGGCCGATCTCGGTACTGACCCGGCTGGTCAGCGGCGGATCGCCGATCGTGAAGGCCGACCCGGCCGACCCGATCTCACCGCCCGGCCGGATGTCCGAACCCGGAACGGTGTTGCGGGCCGGTCGGGTGCTCGACGCCCTGTTGGACCGGCTCACGCACCACCTGGACCAGGAGCCGCACCGGCTCCCCGGCCTGTATGCCGGTTCCGCCGGAGCCGCCTGGGCGCTCTGCGATGCCGGCCGGCTGCTCGGCCGACCGTACCTGGTGGACCGGGCGGTCGAGCTGGCGCTGCGGTTACCGGTGGTATGGCCCGATCCGGGTATGAGCCAGGGCGTCGCCGGGCTCGGCACCTGCCTGCTGCACCTGTGGCAGCACACCTACCTGCCGGCCCTGCGGGACCGGCTCACGGCGGCGGCCGGGCACCTGCTCGACACGGTCGACCGGTCCGGCCCGATGGTCTGGACCGTCGACCCGTCGTTCGACTCCGCGCTCGCCGGCCACCGCTCGTACGGCTTCGCGCACGGCACCGCGGGCATCGGCGCGTTCCTGCTCTCGGCGGGGCACCTGCTGGGGCGCCGGGATCTGACCGCCGCCGCCGTCCGGTGCGCCGACACGCTCCTCGACGCCGCCCGGTACGTCGGTGACGCCGCGCTGTGGCCGAGTACGCCGACGGCCTCGGACACCCGGGCACACTGGTACGACGGTTCCGCCGGAGTCGGCACCTTCCTGTGCCGGCTGTACGTCCGGACCGGTGAGGCGCGCTATCTGGCCGCCTCGGTGGCCGCGGCCAGGGCGGTGATGCGGGCGCGGTGGACCTCCGGTACGACGTACTGGCACGGGCTGCCCGGCGACGGAGACTTCCTGCTCGATCTCGCCCGCGCCACGGGTGACGGGCGGTACGCCCGCTGGGCCGAGGCGCTCGCGGTGCGGCTCTGGGCGCTCCGGGTCTACCGTGACGGCGTCGCGCTGCTGCCCGACGACTCGGATCGTCGGATCGACAGTGGATTCGGTACCGGCCTGGCTGGGCAGTTGGCGTTCCTGCTCCGGCTGCGTGACGGCGGCCCGCGCCTGTTCCATCCCGATCCGGATGTCACGCCACGCCGCGACCCCGATCTTGGTTTGGCGCGCGGCGCAGACCTGCCCCGGCGCGGCACGCCACGGGGACCGGGCACCGGCACCGGAAGCGGGCTGCCTGGAATCGCGGCGTCCGGAAGCGGGGTGCCTGGAATCGCGGCGTCCGGAAGCGGGGTGCCGCTGATCGCGTTGCCGGGAACCGCGCTCGCCCACCGCAGGACCGCGTGTCCCGGCGGCCCGACCTGTCGCTGCTGACCGCGTTCCGGTCACGGCTTACGGCCGGAACAGCGGCGCCATGCCGTCGAGCAGGCGCTGGAGCCCGAACTCGAAGAGGCTGTCGAGGTTCAGATCGACGTCGGGCCGGTTGGCGCTGCTGGCGAGCAGGGGAAACGCGCCGGCGCTGAACATGGCGGCGACGGCCGCACTTCGGGTACGCATCCACTCGTCGTCGGTGATGCCGGTGTCCTGCTCGGCCTCGGCCTCACGTTCCAGGTTCACCGCCGTGCCCCGGACGTAGTTGGCGGTCGTGGCGGCGACGTGGATCACGGTGCCGAGGTCGAGGCCACGGCCGCTGACGGCCCGCATCGTCCACTCGGTGTGCGCCATCGCGTTGGGGGCCAGCAGCGGGCGGGTGAGCGAGACGACCTGGGACAGCCACGGATGCCGCCGGTAGATCGACCATTGCAGCCGGCAGACGTACTCGAGTTGGGCCCGCCAGCCGGACGGGGCCGGATCGGGCAGTTCCGCCTCGCCGAACGCGGCATCGGCCATCAGGACCACCAGGTGGTCCTTGCCCCGGACGTGCCGGTACAGCGACATCGTGGCGACCTGGAGTTCCGTCGCCAGGCGCCGCATGGTCGTCGCCGGTAGTCCCTCGGTGTCGGCGATCTCGATCGCCGCCCGTACGACGTGCGGCTGGGTCAGCTCGGACTCGGTACGGCCCGTCGAACGGCGCCGAGGGGTACGGGTCGACAACGCCCCGGCCGGGTCCGGGCGTGGTCGCTCCGGGCCGCCGACCACCACCGTGCCCCGGCCGGGTTCGGCCCGGACCAGCCCCTCGTGGCGCAGCACGGTCAGCACCTTGCTGGCGGTCGCCATCGCGACGCCCCACTGCTGCATGATCTGCCGGGTCGACGGGACCTGGTCGCCCGCGCCGAGTTCGCCGGCGCCGATTCGTCGCCGGATCTCGGCGACGATCCGCAGGTACGGCGGATCGGGGCGGGTCACGGTCACCTCCGGGGTTGGACGGGCACTGTCGCACTAGGGCACCGGCGCACCGAGGATAGCCGTTCGTCGAACGGTCTTCGACGATCCCGCAGGTCGGCCGCCTGCTGCGAAACCTAGTGCACTAGTGCTACTGCGCGCGTCGGTTGACGAGAAATGGGCGCCAGGCCAACGATAGCGGCACGTGAATCTACGTCGTACGGCACGAGGTGCGTACTGCGTACATCTGCCGGTCGAACTTCTGGAGGAACCAGTGCGATACACCATTGCGGCGATCCGGGCCCGCCGATCCGCGTCGATCGGCCGTCGACCCCGGGCCTGGCGCCGCGCCCTCGCCGGCACGGTCGCGGTGACCGCCGCGATCGGCGCCGGGACCGTGCTGCTGACCGGTGCCGCCGCCGGTCCGGTCGACGCGGGCCAGACCCGATCCGACCCGGCGGTGGTCCGGACGGATCGCGGAGCGGTCCGGGGAAGCGTTCCCGGCGACCACCGGTCGTTCCAGGGCATTCCCTACGCGGCGCCACCGCTCGGCGAGCTGCGCTGGCGAACTCCCCGGCCGGCCGCGCCGTGGACCGGCATCCGCGACGCGACCCGCCCGGGACCGGCCTGCGCCCAGTTGCGTGGGCTGCCGATGGATCGGCCGAGCGAGTCGGAGGACTGCCTGTACCTCAACGTGACCACTCCGGCGGCGCGGCCGGGCCAGAGGCTGCCGGTGATGGTGTGGCTGCACGGTGGACACTTCCTGTTCGGTCAGGGTGACGTCTACGGTGGCCGGTCGCTGGCCACCCGGGGCGACGTCGTCGTCGTCACGGTGAACTACCGGCTCGGTCCGCTCGGGTTCCTGGCCCACCCGGCGCTGGACGCCGGACCGGGCCGGCAGACGTCGGGCAACTTCGGCCTGGAGGACCAGCAGGCGGCGCTCCGCTGGGTTCGGGACAACGCGGCGGCGTTCGGTGGTGACCCCGGCAATGTCACCCTGTTCGGCCAGTCGGGTGGGGCCACCAGCGTCTGCACGCACCTGGCGGCTCCGGCGTCCGGCGGGCTGTTCCACCGGGCGATCATCCAGAGCAACTCCTGCGCGACCCCGTTGCAGACCCGGCAGGCCGCCGAGAGCCAGGCCACGGCGCTGGTCACGAAACTGGAGTGCGACACACATCCGCGCGGGACCGCCGGCTGCCTCCGGGAGAGGTCGGCCGCCGATCTGATCGCGGCTGCCGGCTACCCCGGTCCCGAGCATGATCCCGGCCCGTCCGCGGGTGGAACGGTCCTGCCGGTCGACCCGGCGCGGGCGTTGGCCACCGGTCGCTTCCACCGGGTGCCGGTGCTGACCGGGACCACCCGCGACGAGTACCGGGGTCAGGTGTGGGGCATGGAACGCTCCGGTATGAACTGCCCCGGCGGGCCGGGCACCGGCCGCTGCGAGCTCGGCGACGAGCAGTACCCGCACCTGGTCGACGCCTTCTTCGGCGACCTCGCGGGTCGGGTGAACGCGCGCTACCCGCGCGACGGCTACGGCAGCGCCAGCGAGGCACTGGCCGCGATCATGACCGATCACGAGTACGTCCGACCGGCGCTCGACGCCGACGCCCAGTTCGCGAGGCACGTGCCGACCTACGCGTACGAGTTCGCCGACGTCCGGGCCCCGTGGTTCCGTACCGAACCGGTGCTGAGCTTTCCGCCCGGCGCGTACCACCTCGCCGACCTGCCCTACCTGTTCGACGTCGGGTACGCCGAGCCGCTCCGCGCCGACCAGCGGCAACTGGCCGACCAGATGATCGGGTACTGGACCCGGTTCGCCCGTACCGGAAACCCGAACAGTTCCGGCAGCCCCGACTGGGCGCGTTTCCGGGGCGACGGCCGGTACGTCCAGTCACTGGCCCCCGGACCGGGTGGGATCCGGCGGACCGACCTCGCCCGCGACCACCGCTACGACTTCTGGCGTTCGCTGGACTGACGGCTGTACGGGGACCTGTCCGGGCTGTCCGGCCGGGCGTTGTGCCGGGATCGCGCGTCGCGCGATCCCGGCATGCCGGGTTGTTCCGCGCGACGCCGGCGTCCGGTCGTCGTCGCCGGTGCGCCGGACGGGATTCGAGGTGATGCCCACCGGGTCGACCGGCTTCGTCGGGTCGAGCGGGTTCAACCGGCGGGCGGCCATCCACTGCACCGTCGCGCAGCTCGCGACCCGCTGCGGATCGCCGAGTTCGCGGAAGAGCCGGCGCCCGGTCCGGGCCGCCGACCACGCCGCGCTGGGCTTGGCCCGGGACAGCAGGAGCAGCGCGGAACTCAGCGCCAGCACGGCCTCGGCGCGGCGCGGAGCCGAGGCACCCCGGAGCGCCGTACCGGCGTGGTCGAGCGCCCGCTGCCAGTCCCCGACGTGCCCACGGAGCTGGAAGAAGTTGGTCGGCGCCACGGCGAGTCGCCAGGCGAGTTCGGTGTCGCCCAGCGTGGCCGCGTGCGCCACGGCGGCGGCCACGAGGTTCCGCTCGGTGGTGAGCCATCCGACCGGATCGTCGTCGACGGCGCGGAGCAGGTCGACGGGAGGTCCACAGCCCTCCGGCGGCCCGAGGTCGCCGGCGGGGAAGACCTGGCAGGGCACCCGCTCGTCGGCCCGCAGGGTCAACTCCAGCAGCCACCAGTACGCGCTGCGGAAGGCCGTGGCCCGGAGCGGCGGAGGATCCTCGGAGCCGGACCGCTCCTGGGCGTACAGCCTGATCAGCTCGGGGAGCCGGTAGCGCGCGGTTCCGGCGGCGCCGGCCGGACCGGGGCGGACCAGCCCGGCGTCCACCAGCTCCTGAAGGGCGAGTTCCGCGGTGCTCCGATCGGTGTCCAGCAACGGAATGGCGAGCCACCCAGGAAACTCGGCCACCGGAAGCGAGCCCAGCCGGCGCAACAGGGTGGCCGCGACCGGATCCAGCCGCTGGTATGCGTCGGCCAGTCCACGCCGTACGTCGCGGGTGCCCTCGGCGAGCCGGTCGAGCCGGCGGGTACCGTCGGCCAGTCCTTCGGCGGTCTGGGCCAGCGAGCGTTCCACCCGGGTCGCGAGTCGGCTTCCGGTGACCCGGATCGCCAGCGGCAGCCCGTCGCAGAGCTGGGCCACCCGCTGCGCGGCCGGTACGTCGTCGACGACCTGCTCGGGCAGCATCCCGGTGAGCAGCCGGACCGCCGGGCCGACCGGCAGTACGTCGAGCGCGATCAGGTGGGCGCCGTCCAGCCCGGTGAGCGGGCGCCGGGCGGTGATCAGCGCGGCCGAGTCCGGTGCGGTGGGCAGCAGGTTCCGGACCTGTTCCTCGTCGGCGGCACCGTCGAGGACCACGAGCAGCCGACGATCCGCGACGACCGAGCGGTAGAGGGCACACCGCTCGGTCCGGTCGGCCGGGATCGACCGGTCGGTCACCCCGAGGGCCCGCAGGAAGGCACCGAGCACCTCGTGCGGGTCCACCGGTACGTCCCGGCGGTCGGTGAGCTCGGCGTACAGGCAGCCGTCCGGATGATCGCCCCCGAGCTGCCATCCGGCCCGGACCGCCAGCGCCGTCTTGCCCATCCCGGACAGGCCGGAGACGAGGACCACGGCCGGACCGGGTCGCCCGGCTCGGGCGTCGACGGCACGGCGGATCCGGGCCAGCTCCGGTTCCCGTCCCACGAAGTCGGCCACCGCGGGCGGTAGCTGGTGGGGCGTGACCGGAATGTCGCCCGGACCGCCCGGACCGCCCGGACCGCCCGGACCGCCCGGACCCGGCTGCTGTACCGCAGCCCGGCCGGCCATGGACGGAACCGTCGGGGTCGGCTCGTCGGCTGCCCCCGGGTCGGGCAGTCCGACCCAGCCGGAGCAGGGCAGGACGGCCGTACCGTCCCGACCGCCGGGCCGACGGTGCGCCGGGCCCCGTGGC
>NZ_JADPUN010000037.1 GCF_015690345.1 Plantactinospora alkalitolerans
ACTCGGCGGGTGCGTCGCCGAGCGGCGCCGGGTACGGGCAGACCGGCATCCGGCGTAGGAGCTCCTGCCGGTATTCCAGCGCGTGGTCCACCCGCCGGCGGAGTCGGGGGCCGTCTTCCTGTTCGGCCTGGTCCACCGGCTGGTGGCGAGGCGCACCCGGCTGGCGCGCTCCCGGGTCGCCGATCATCTCGTGTAATTCGCGTCCCAGCAGCATCAGCGAGTGCCTGTCCACGACCAGGTGCGAGATCCGGCTGCAGCCAGCAACGACCCGACCGTGCCGCACCGCCAGCGCGAGCCACACCGGCAGCTGGCCGGGGCCGCACGCCGTACCGGGGCGCCACCGCCGCTCCAGCTCGGCGGCGAGGGCGCCCCACTGCGGGGGCTCGGGGCCGGTCCCCTCGACCTCGTAGATCTCGATCGGCACCGCACCGCTGGCCAGCACCCGCTGCCGCTGCCGCTGGCCGAGTTCGAACACGGTACGCAGGCCTTCATGCCGGACGAGCAGGGCGGCGAGGCTGTCGGCGACATCGGCGACGCGCGTGTCGTCGGGAAGCGGCAGCAGGGCGTCGAGCGTCGTGTCGAACGACTCAGGGGCGTCCCTGATCCACTGCACGATGTTGAGCTGGCCGAGGGTCAGCGCTCCCTCCCGGGCCCGCAGCCCGGCGAACCGCACCACGACGGGCGGCCGGGGCGTGAGGGTGAGCTGTGGTGTGTCGGGCATGCTTTCCTCCGGTGCTGCCGCTGTGCGACGCTCGGAACCCTCCCGGGACGCGCCGCAGGCTTCCAACGTTCCCAACCTTCGAGGTCACAGCCGCATGCTCGCCCTCGTGCCCACCCGGCCGGGAGATGCAGAATCGCAGACTGGCGTAGATCTAACTACTGGGCAAGGCGTCCTGCTGTCCTCACCGTACCGTCCACCATGGATTTCGGATATCCGGTCGTTCCGGTCTTCAGGCGATACGGCGGGTCCGGGCGAGGGCGAGTCCGCCGAGGAGTGCGCCGAGCAGGCCGAGCACCAGGGCGGCGTAGCCACCGACGATGCCGTTGCCGGTGCCGGGTCCTCCGTCGGCCGTGGCCACCACCAGCCCGCCGACGAGTGCCCCGGCCACTCCCGCGCCCACGGCCACGGCCGGCCCGCGCCTCCCGCTGCGGCTGGTGGGACGGGCCAGCGCCAGTCCGCCGATGATCGCGCCGGCCAGCGCCACCACGGCGGCCACGGTGGCCACGATGCGGTCGCCGGTCAGGGTGGACGCGGCGACGGTGGACGCGGCGAGCAGGTCGTTGATGGGCATGAGGTGCTCCTTCGTCTGGCCTGAACTTGCTGTCGCCTGATCCTGTCCGGTGATCTGACGTCTGGCGTCGTACCGGTGTGGTCATGTTCTGCTGCCGCGTTCGTGGACCCCGGCTGCCGCGGATACGGGTGCGAGTCCGGAAGTACCGCGTACGCGGTACGGCGGCTCCTTCGCTCGCACGAGTCATCCGGACCGCGCCCGGCGGTGTCGGTCCTTTACACGCTCGGCCGGTTCTGGCTGGATGGACGGGTGACCGATGGGTTCGACGACGCCGTCAGCGGCATGATGGACGCGATTGAGGCCAACTGGGACGCCAGGACCCCGGTCCACGTGGCCAGTGAGTTCTACGGCGTCGGCCAACGGGACCCCGAGTTCTGGTTCGCCGAATTCGAGTGGACCGACCTGGGCAGCGTGTCGGGCCGCGACGTGCTGCACCTGCAGTGCCATCTCGGCACCGAGACGGCGGCGTTCGCCCGACGGGGGGCCCGCACGGTCGGCCTCGACATCTCCGGCGCGGCCGTGGCGGCGGCCCGGCGGATCGCCGCCGACGCCAGGCTCGACATCGAGTACGTACGGGCCAACGTCTTCGACGCCGTGCAGGCCGTTTCCGGTCGCCGGTTCGATGTCGTCTACACCGGCAAGGGTGCTCTGGTGTACGTGCCCGACCTGGACCGCTGGGCACGCGTGGTCGCCGAACTGCTGCGACCCGGCGGAATAATGTACGTGGTGGAGTTCCACCCGCTGCTGGCCGCACTCGGCCTGGTTCCGGCCCCGGACGAGGGCACCGACCTGGTGCTCCGGCACGACTATCTGGCCGGGGATGGCCCGCGCCGACTCGACTCCGCCCACAGCTACACCGACGGGCCGCCGCTGGACGGCTCCACGGTGAGTTACGAGTGGTCACATGGCCTCGGTGAACTGGTCACCGCGCTGGTCGGCGCGGGCCTGCGGGTGACCGCGCTACGGGAAACCGACGAGGTGCCGTGGCCGCGCTGGCGCCGAATGACCACCACGCAGCGAGGTTGGTGGCGGCTGCCGGCCGACGAGCCGCGAATCCCGCTGATGTACGGGCTGCGGGCCGCGGCTCCCGCTGGCTGACCTACGCCAACTCCGACCCGCGCGGTCGTTCTCCGGGCTCGAGGACTCGGCTTCGTCGGCCGCAACGCGCCGGTGCTCTCCCGCGCTCCCCGGGCGCACGGCGGTCACGACGTGCCCGGGGGGTGTCGCGTAGAAGGTACGAGCCCGCTGGGGGGCTTTGGTCACAGCTCCGTCGGCGCGGTCGGGCGGTCCAGGCGCTCTCGTGCCGTTCGGTGGCCGACAGCAGGCCGGGTGAACTGCGTCCCACCGAGGGTTCCGGTGCCTGGCCGACCCCTGTCCGGCCGGCAACCAGGAGAGGCTGGCAAGCTTGCTGTGTGGGGGGCGGCAAGAGTGGTTAGGACTGGCATCGCCCCTGCGCCGGTGACCGTCGCCACAGCCGTCGACGGCGTGTTCGGCAGTGCCTCTCAGCGACACTCAGACACTCGCGCGAGTCGACCGGTACCCGCGCGATTGGAGGACCGAGACCATGGACAACGCCCCTCAGATCACGTCCGAACGCAACGCCCCGCCAGCCACCTTGGTGATCTTCGGCGCCTCGGGTGACCTCACCCGCCGCAAGCTGATCCCCGCGGTGGCCAGCCTCGCCCGCCACCGCCGGCTGCCCCGGGAGTTCGCGCTGGTCGGCGTCGCGCGTACGGCAATGAGCGAGGAGCAGTTCGCCGGCTCCGCCCTCAGCGGCAACGGCCTGCGTGACTATCCGCAACTTGAGGGCGGAATCAGGTACGTGTCCGGTGGCTACGACGATCCGGACACCTACAAGCGCCTCGCCGAGACACTCGACCAGCTCGACGCCGAGCGCGGAACCGCCGGCAACCGCCTGTTCTACCTGTCGACTCCCGCCGAGGCGTTCGAGCCGGTCATCAACGGTCTCGCCGGTGCCGGCCTGAACCGCGCCCGGGAGGGCTCGTTCGCCCGACTGGTGATCGAGAAGCCGTACGGTCGCGACCTCGCTACCGCCCGCGAGCTGGACGCGATCGTGCACTCCAGTTTCGACGAGCCGCAGGTCTTCCGGATCGACCACTACCTGGGCAAGGACACCGTCCAGAACGTGATCGCGCTGCGCTTCGCCAACTCGATCTTCCAGCCGATCTGGGACCGCAGCTGGGTCGACCACGTGCAGATCACCGTTGCGGAGACGCTCGGCGTCGGCACCCGTGGCGGCTTCTACGAGAGCGCCGGGGCGATGCGCGACATCGTGCAGAACCACGTGCTCCAGGTGCTCGCGCTCTCGCTGATGGAGCCGCCGGCCTCGTTCGATGCGGAGGGGCTGCGCAACGAGAAGGTGAAGCTGCTCCAGGCGATCCGGCTGCCCACCGACCGGGACATCGCCGACCTGGCCGTTCGTGGTCAGTACACCCGTGGCGGTACCCGCGACGATCTGATGGCCGGCTACCGTGACGAGCCCGGTGTCGACCCGTTGTCGCGGACGGAGACGTACGCGGCCATGCGGCTCAACGTCGACAACTGGCGCTGGGCGGGGGTGCCGTTCTACGTGCGTACCGGTAAGCGGCTGCCGGCCCGCGTCACCGAGGTCGCGTTGCAGTTCCAGCGGCCGCCGCACCTGCCGATCCCGACCGACCAGCTCACCGAGTTGGACGCCGACGCGCTGATCCTGCGTATCCAGCCCAACGAGGGCATCTCGCTGCGCTTCGGCGCGAAGGTTCCCGGCCACTCGTTCCGGGTTCGCACGGCGAGTATGGACTTCTCGTACGACAAGACGTTCCGCGAGGAGTCCCCGGAGGCGTACGAGCGGCTGCTACTCGACGCGCTGCTGGGCGACCCGACGCTGTTCATCCGTACCGACGAGGTCGAGCAGTGCTGGCGGATCGTGGACCCGATCATCGATCACTGGGCCAAGGACCGTTCTCCGATCCCTACCTATGAGGCCGCCTCGTGGGGTCCGACCGACGCCGAGCGCCTGATTGGCCGCAGTGGTCGTAGGTGGCGCAACGATGTGGGCGACTTCTGACGCCTGCTCGGCTGTTCGGGGTTCGTGACGCCGGCTGGCGGCCGGGCGGCGTCGGCAGGTAGGCGGAGGATGCCGTCCAGGTGAGGCGGCGCCCATGGAATCGATCATCCGCTCACCGGGTCGCCGGCGCGGTACACGGCGAGCGGGCGGCGCAGTACCGTGATGTCGCTCGTCGGGTCGCCGTCCACGAGCAGCAGGTCGGCCTCGAATCCGGGACGGACGCGGCCCTTGCGCCGTCCCAGCCCACACACCTCGGCGCCGACCGAGGTGGCCGAGGCGAGGGCGGCGGTGGCGGGAATGCCGCACGCGACGTACTCGACGAGCGTCTCCGGCAGGATCCCGTGCGGCTTCGCGGGGCCGAGGCCCGCGTCCGAACCGGCCACCAGGCGGACCCCGGCCCGGTACAGGGCGGCGACGCCGTCGCGCAGCGTGGCCTCGCTGAGCCCGGCCCGCGCCGCCATCGCCACCACCTCCGGCGGCGTGACCACGGCCGGGTCGGTGCCGAGCGTGGCACAGACCGCAGCCCCGGACGCGGCCAGCCGGTCCGCGAGCTCGTCGGGGACGTGGGCGCCGGTCGTGGTCACGCACGTGCAGTGCTCGATGCCGTCGACACCGACGCGCAGCGCCTGCTCGACGGCGCTGAGCGCGTGCGCGTGCGCGGTCACCGGCAGGCCCAGTTCGTGCGCCCGGGTCAGCGCGGCGGTCAGCTCCTGGTCGGTGAACTGCGGCCGGGTGGTGTCGGTGCCGGGGGTGAACACCCCGCCGCTGGCCATGACCTTCACCAGGTCGGCGCCGGCCGCCGCCCGCAGGCGCACGGCCTCGCGGATCCCGTCGACGCCGCTCGCCTCGCCCCCCATCGACCAGCAGTGCCCGCCGACGCTGGTGACCGGCGCGCCCGACCCCACCACCGTCGGCAGGTCGTCGCGTACCTCCCGGTCCCGCCATCGGAGCACGGCGTCGCGCCGGTCGCCCAGGTCCCGGACGGTCGTGACACCGGCCGCCAGGTGCGCGCGCAGTGACGCCTCGACGACCGCGTCGAGGTCCGTCTCGGGATGCCTGGCGAGCCGGCCGAGGGCGTCGGGCCCGGCATCGGCGCAGAGGTGCACGTGCGCGTCGACCAGGCCGGGCAGCAGGGTGGCGTCCGGCTCCTCGCGCACCGGCCAGCCTTCCGGCGCCTCGGCCCAACCCCGGTGCACGTCGGCGATGCGCCCGTCGTCCAGCAGGACCAGCACGCCGCCGTCCACGAGCCGCTCGCCGTCGAACATCCGCGCCGCCCGGACAGCTTGCTTCGTCATCGACCCTCCCCGTGAAGTTGAACCGTTCCGGCCAGACTCTCGGCTGTCGCGCTCAGCGGACACGGGGGTCTGGTCAGCGTGAAATACGACGCGGAAGCCACCAGCAGTCCGAGGCCCCAGAGTGTGTAGCCGCCGATTTCCAGTAGCAACGGCAGGAACGGACCACGGAGGTCACCGCGGATCCAGGCGGTGATGCCGGCGATGCCGAAGTATGCGGTCAGGCTCGCTCCGATGAACAGCCCGACGCCGAGTACCAGCCACCGGGGCACCGCCCGCCCGTGCAGCGGGCCCAGCCATGCCGGCCAGAGCCGGCCCCAGCGGTGCGCCAGAGCCAGCGGCAGCATCGTGCCGGCCAGGATCATCAGCGCGAGGAAGACCACCATCGCGGTCAAGGAGGATCCGTTCGCCCTGGTCGCCGCCGACGGCCACTGGCCCGTGACCGTGTCGTGCATCCACAGGCTCAGCCGCGCCAGGAACCCACCGATGGCGAGGTAGGCGCCGGCGTAGGCCCAACCGGGAGACCTCTCGTCCCGACGCTCCGGCGACCTGCCGTGGACCCGCCCACAGGACCTGCACGGGCGCGTGGCCAGCCGTCGTTCGTTCGCGGCGATGACCAGGCAGAAGATGCCACCAGCGGCGCCGCTACCGGTGGCCAGCAGGCTGACCACCTTGTCGGTGCCACCACCCTCGAACAGAATCGACACGATGACGACCGGAAAGAGAAACGAGTACACGCACAGAACGACGCCCGCACCGGCGTTGAGGCCGGCGAGCACGTGGTGTCCGGCGTCGCTGAGTCCCCGACGGGAGCCGGCCACGACGGCCGCGCAGCCGAGCATGGCGACCGCGGAGATGACCACGGGAACCCAACGGCCGGGGAAGTAGGACTCTCTGCCCATCAGGAAACGCGGCGGACCGTCGACGGCCCACCACAGGTGGACCAGCCCGTAGCCGGCCTGCCATCCCACTGCGAAGAGCCCGAACCTGCTCACCGGTTCGCCGGCGACACCTGCGGACCGGCCAAGGACATCAGCGTTCAAGACACCATCACCATGGCCGCAGTCTTCCGACCCCACCTTTGACGGCGCTGAGAGAACCTGAGACACCGCTCAGTCTGGGACCCATCGGTCGGCCTCGCACCACCGAGGACCTCGTCACTCGGTGCATCCTCCATGACGGTACAAAAATCAGTGGCCAGAACTCTCGTATCGCGAGAGACCGAGCCGGAATGCGGTCGCCCCGAGCCAGAGACAGTAGATCGCCACCAGCGGCGTCAGAAGTCCCAGCAGGCGTGCGGTCCCGTCCGAAAGAACGGCTGCGGCGGGGAAGTAACTCATGAATGCGTAAGGCAGTACGGCTGTGATGGCAATTCGAACACCCAGGCCGTAAATGGTGATAGGAAAGCGAGCCAGTTCGCCGAAGGTGTGCATGGAGAAGGCGAACATCGAGTACGGCGACCGTAACCAGAAGGCCGCGCAGTTGGTCAGGAGGTTCAGCCCGATCTTGACGCCGGCTGCCGCGATCACCAGTATCACTCCAAGCGCGATACGGCCCGGACTCCAGGTGAAGTCGACATGGCGTACTGCGGCCGCGACCAGCCCGATTCCGAGGACGAGGTTGCCGAGGCCGTTGAATCCCACCTCGGAGCTCAGTACCTGGAGCAGTGGTGGAAACGGCCGCATCAACAACGCGTCCAGTTGGCCGAAGTTGACCGTCACCGCCAGCGTCCATGCTCCCTGGGTGAAGAGCGTGCTCAAGCCCTCCGAGATCACGACAAATGCGTAGATGAGGACAACTTCCCAGAATCGCCAGCCGTTGATCTCCGGGATGCTCTCAAATATCGCCCACAGGAACACCACCCCGATGCCCTGCACGAGCACCGCGGAGAGGCTCATGATCCAGAAGTCCGCCTCGTACTCGAGCGTGGCCCGTACCTGGGCGCCGAGCAGTCGGCGGTACAGCCGTATGGTCCGTCGCATCCTAGCCACCATGAATTGTCAACTTCCGACACGCGGCCGACCACATTCCCCGCGCGAGCAACCACAGTCCGGCGGACCAGACCGCCTGAACAAGCACCGCCGTCGCCGCGGCGCCGCCGCCCAGCGAGCCGCTGTACAGCAACGCCGGGGTGGACGCCATTCCCGCGAACGGCAGGTACGCGCTGGCGACCTGTATCCATTCGGGCAGGAAGACCAGCGGGACGAGCGCCCCGGAGAACAGTGTGATCAGCGCTATCCGAGCGGCCTGGAGGCCCACATAGTTCTGTGTCCAGAAGACCAGGAGGCCGCTCATGTAAACGATCCCGAACCTCAGCGGAAACACAAGTAACGCGGAGACGACGAACAGGCCGAAGGTGTCCGGATCGGGCAGCGGTACGCCGCCCAGAAGCGCAGCGGCGCCGAGGGCCACCACGACCGCGGTACCAGCCTCGTATGCGGCGACCCCCAGGCTTTCCGCGAACCGCGACCACTGGTAGTCAACGGGTCGGACCAGGTCGATCGCCACGTCTCCCTGCTTGATGCGATTCGCCATCCGGTAATCCGTGTAGCTGGAAACGAGCGACCCGGCCACGAAGGCGACCAGCAGGTATGCCTTCATCTGCGGCCAATCGAACCCGTGCCGTGGGCCGGCGGACAACACCGAACGCCACAGGTACAACATGGACAGCGCGCCGAATGTCGAGGCAAGCATGCCGAACAGGAAACTCGTCTGGTAAGCGAGGAGGCTCTTCAAACCCGTCCGAGCCATGCTTCGGTAAGCGCGCAGGTGGCGCATACGCGTGTCGGCGGGCAGCGGCCTCGCTTCGAGAGCGGCCGCGACCTTCATCGCATGGGCTCCGAGTTCGTGGCACCGCCGTGCTCCGCCTGCAGTTGTCCGGCGTAGACCTTGCGTACGACCGACTCGATGGCCGGCTCGTCGATGTGCATGTCGACGATCTCCACCTCCGCCAGCACCGCGGACAGTACCTGTCTGGCTCCGAGGGTCATGCGGTCGAAGGTCACGGCAAGCTCACGGCCGTTCGATTCCAGATGGACCCGTGCTCCCGGCAGGCGCGCGGCGATCTGGTCGGCGCCGAGCAGGCTGTCCTCCAGTTCGAAGGACATGGTTCGTTCCCGGACGTGGGTGTCCTTGACCGCTTGCAGGTTGCCATCGTAAACCAGCCGTCCCTCATCGATGATGATGATACGTTGGCAGATTTCTTCGATGTCTGAAAGGTCGTGGGTGGTGAGCATGACAGTTGTTCCCTCGGACACCAACTGGCGGACGAAGGAGCGCACCCGGTCCTTCACCGAGATGTCCAGACCGATCGTCGGCTCATCCAGGTAGACGACTCTGGGTTCATGCAACAGCGCCGCGGCGAGGTCGGCTCGCATGCGCTGTCCCAGAGACAGCTTTCGGGCCGTCACGGGCAGCAGGTCACCAAGCCCGAGGACACTGTCGAAACGTTCGAGTCTTTCTTGATAACGTGAGCGATCTATCCCATGCATGTCCCGCAACAGCTCGAGTGACTCCCGAACGGGCAGGTCCCACCAGAGCTGGGTCCGCTGACCGAAGACGACTCCGACTCGTCGTGCGTTCTCCACCCGTGCCCGGTGCGGTACCAGACCATCCACGTGCACCTGTCCGGCGGTCGGGACCAGGATTCCGGAGAGCATTTTTACCGTGGTCGACTTGCCCGCTCCGTTCGGCCCGACGTACGCGACTGCCTCGCCCTCGGCAATGGACAGGTCGATGCTGTCCACGGCGACATGCTCGGAGTATCTACGTTGCACCAGGTGCCGGAGAGACCCTCGAATCCCGGGGGCCTTGTCCGGCTTCCGGAACACCTTGCGGAGCCCAATCGCTTGGATCAATGTCACCGAGCCATCATGCACCTTCGCGGATGCCAGGCCAACCACAGAGGCGGAGAAGTCGACGTCCGAGCGGCGGCGTGGCTCTGGTCGATGGGTGGGCATCCCGGTGGGATGGCGATCCCCCGATTATGGTCGTACGAGTTTGGCTGCCCGTGCCCGTCGGCAGGCGGGGCGGGAGCAGGCCGCGGAGCCGCTTCGGCGGGGCTGACTACAGGCCGGGGGAGCGGAGCACCGGCCGCTGTCCGGCGTAGACCTGCTGCCCAGCGTCGGAGTCGTCGATGGCCGGAACCAGCACGGCCGTGCGCTGCCGTACGCGGACGCCGGCGCGACCATCGCGCGGATCCAGTTCGGCGGGCCCCGGCACCGCATTGAGCAGCGACGTCGTCCCCAGTGGAGCGGCGCCGACGGCTCGCGTCGCGACCACGACCCTGGGGGCGATTGATGGCTACAAATGGCATTGTTCACCAGATTTCGCTCCACCCCTAGGCGCGACTTTCCGAAATGTATAAGGTGAGCGCACCGCCGGGCAGGCCGACGTCCCGGGCCGGCGGCGCGCATGTTCGGGGCAAGTCGGGGGAAGGCCCGCCGCGCACCGGGACAACCTTTCCGATGACTGCGCGGCAGAGGCGGGCTGCGACCACTCGATCGGGCGATCCGTCCTCGTGTGCGATTCGCAGGTGTCAACAGGGGGGCGGCAAGCCTCCCGGCCCTCTTCGGCGTGCAGCGGTGAGGCGAGACGAAGGAGGCAGATGACCATGGACGACAATCCGTTGCGGTCCCGGCGCGGCTTTCTGGGGATGGGAGTGGGGCTGCTCGGCGCGGCGGGTCTGGCCGCGTGCGGGGACGGCACCTCGACCTCGACACCCCCAGTCCAGGCGGACGTTCCGAAGGAGTTGCTCGACGCCGCGGTGTCGTTGAAGGGCTCCTCGATGGGGGTGCTGTCGCAGAAGCTGTACTCGGAGGCGGCGAACGCCGCGCTCGACAGCTCGATCAAGAAGTTCGCCGATACCACCGGGACGAAGATCGAGAACAGTCTGGTCCAGGCCGACGCGGGTGACGTGGTGGCCAAGATCGACGCCGAGGTGAAGGGCGGCGTGGCGCGCGACCTGGCGTTCATGACCGACTCGCGGTTCGTCGCGCAGTTCCAGGCGCTGGGCGACCTGGAGGACGTGACGGACACCGTCAAGGCGCTGACGGCCAGGTACGGCGAGCCCACCGCGGAGTCCAAGAACTACTGCGTCTTCGACGGCAAGTGGTTCGCCATCCCTTACCACTTCATCGGGATCGGGTCCTTCCTGCGCAAGGACTGGATGCAGGACAAGGGCATCTCTCCCAAGGACGTCTACAGCTGGGAGGAGTTGCGGGACCTGTGCCTGGCGATCTCCGATCCGGCCAAGCGCCGGTTCGGCTGGGGCATGACCGTGAACCGGTCCGGCGACGCCAACGGCATGATCGAGGCACTGATCAACTCATACGGCGGGTCGATCGCCTCCAACGACGGCACGAAGGTCACGTTCAACTCGCCGGAGACGGTGCAGGCGGTGTCCTTCCTGGGCGACATCTACACCAACCCCAAGTACAAGCCGATGCTGCCGCCGGGAGTGGCCGCCTGGACCGACTCCAGCAACAACGAGAACTGGCTCGCCGGGATCCTCGGCTACACCCGCAACCAGTTCAGCGTCTACGCGGACTCCAAGACCAAGAAGAACCCCGTCTACGACAGGACCCACGTTTTCGCCGACTGCATCGGACCGGCCACCGACAATCCCTTGCTGCTCGGCCAGTCCCAGGCGTTCGTCGTCTTCAAGGGCGCCAAGAACGCCGCGCTCGCCAAGCTCCTGGCGCAGTACCTGGTCAGTGCGCCCGCGCTGCTCGGGGTGGCGAAGGAGGCGCCCGGCCTGGCGCTGCCCGCCTGGGAGAAGGTCTGGGACGCCGACCCGTACTTCACCGGCGGCGACCCGGCGTTCCCCATCATGCGCAAGATCACTCAGCTGTCGCTGCCGCTGCCCACGAAGAACGGCCTGAACTTCCCGCAGAGGGCCAGCGCGGGCCAGCAGGCCGCCGTCGGCGCCTACGTCCTCACCGACATGATGCAGCAGGTCCTTCAGGGAACGGCGCCCGCGCGCGCCGTGCAGGCCGCCCACGCGAAGATGGTGCAGATCTTCACCCAGCAGGGGCTGCCACAGTGAGATCGGTTCGTCCAACGCCGGCCCCGGCGACGGGGGCAACCTCGCCGCCGGGGGCCGGCTCCCTCACCGCGACCCAACGGCGGCTGGGTCGCGACTGGAGGCTGGCGGCACTGTTTCTGGCGCCCACCGCCATACTGGTCGGCGGGCTCGTGCTCGTGCCGATCGTCTGGTCGGTCGTCACCAGCACGACGGAGCGGCACGGGCAGCACAGTGTCTTCGTCGGCCTGGACAACTACATCGCCCTCGCCAGCGACGAGCAGTTTCGCGCGGGCGTGGTGAACTCGTTCGTCTTCACCGCGTACGCCGAGGTGTTCAAGGTGGTGCTGGGGCTGTCCGCGGCCCTGCTGCTGCACCATCTGCGCCGTGGGCGGGCCGTGCTGGCCGGGCTGCTCCTGTTGCCGTGGGTGGTGCCGACGGTGGTCACGGCGTTCAGTTGGCGTGCCCTGCTCGACCCGATCTTCGGCAGCGTCAACATGCTGCTCACCGAGTCGGGGATCGGGCCGATACTGGCCAGTGTGCACCTGGTCGACAGCTGGCCCGCAGGCTGGCTGTCCGAGGCGTCGCTGGCCATGCCGTCGGTGATCCTCGTCAACGTGTGGAAGGGGGTGCCGTTCTTCACCGTCGCGTTCCTCGCGGGGTTGAAGGCCATCCCGACAGACCAGTACGAGGCGGCGACCGTCGACGGTGCCTCGTCTTGGCAGCGCTTCGTCCACGTGACGCTGCCCGGACTGCGCCACGTGATCACCGTAACGGTGACCCTGTCGTCGATCTGGACGTTCAACAACTTCGACCTCATCTGGTTGCTGACCCAGGGCGGCCCGGGCAACGCGACCGCGCCGTACGTGCTCGTCGCCTACTCGAAGGCGATCCTGCAACTGCAGTACGGCGCGGGGGCAGCGGTCACGCTCGCGATGCTGCCGGTCATCGGCGGGCTGGTGTTCGTCCTGGTCCGGTTGCTCCGCCGGGACGCCGGCACGGAGCCTCCCCGACGTACCCGGGCGGCGCGGAAGGCGCGGAAGGCGCTGCCGTGGGGCATCGCCGTGGCGATCACCGGTCTGCTGGCCTGGGCGTCGCCACACATCTTCTGGAAGGCGGCGGTGATCCTCGGGGTGATCCTGCTGGTCGCGGCGGGGGTCGGTCGGGTGGTCTCGGCGTTCCAGGCCCGGGGACACCGCCGGGCGTCGTCCCTGCTGTCGCGCCTGGCGTCCGGTGTCGTGCTGGCCGGGTTGCTCGTCTTCGTCCTGGTCCCGCTGTACTGGATCGCCGTCACCGCCTTCAAGTCCGATGGTCAGATCGTCATGCGCGTCAACGACCTGTGGCCGACGCCGTGGACCCTCGAGCAGTTCACTGACCTCTTCGCCACCAAGCCCTTCGGCCGCTGGTACCTCAACACGGTGCTGGTGTCCGCGGCGTCCACCGCGGTGGCACTGGTCTGCGCCGCCCTGGCGGGCTACGCGCTGGCCCGGCTGCGGTTCCGCGGGGCGCAGGGTTTCACCGTCACGGTGCTGATCACCTACGTGATGCCGGGCGCGCTGCTGTTCATCCCGCTGTACCAGCTGCTCATCGGGGTGCGGCTCACCGACTCGCTGTGGTCTCTGGTGGTGACGTATCCGACGTTCACGCTTCCGTTCGCGACCTGGCTGCTGACCGGGTACTTCTCGTCGATCCCGGTCGAACTGGAGGAGGCCGCGCTGGTCGACGGCTGCACCCGCCTCCAGGCGTTCGGCCGGGTGGTGCTGCCCCTGGCCAAGCCGGGACTGCTGGCGGTCGCGCTGTTCACCCTGACCAACGCCTGGAACGAGTTCCTCTTCGCCTTCGTGTTCATCACGAAGGACGAGTACAAGACGCTCCCGGTGGGGATGCAGTCGATGATCACCGGGGACGTCGTGCCGCAGGGACAGCTCGCCGCGGCGTCGCTGCTCGTCAGCATTCCCGTGGTGATCATGTACGCCTTCGGGCAGCGCTTCCTGACCGAGGGGCTCACCGCAGGCGCGGTGAAGGGCTGACCTGGCTCCTAGTGTGCGGCCGCGCCGCGTGGGAGCGTGGTGACGCCCTTCTCATGGTGGAGATCAGAAGAAGGGCGTCGGACGCCTCCGGAGGTCGAGATCCTGGCCCCTTCGGCTCGGGTCAGCCGGACGAGATCGCCGTCATGGCGCACGTGCGGACCCATGGGCCGGGAGCGACCGGCTGCCGGGCGCAGGACCACGTCGAGTTGATCGTCGAGGTACCCGGGGTCAGGCTGTGGCTCGAGCCCTGCCACGTGCCCTCCGGGAAGGTGATGTACCCGTAGTACTCGCTCCAGTTCACATAGCACCTCACGTCCAGCGTGATGCTTGTCGCGCTCGCGGGGATCACCTTGGTCCACACCCTGGTCTGGGTGCCGGGGACCTGGTAAATGGAGTCCACCGAGAGCCATCCGGGGCCGGGTGCGCCCGGCCACCCTCCACCGTCCACGCCCACGTACAGCCCGACCGGGGGGATCCCGGACGTGCAGGTCGTACTCCCGCTGATTATCCGGGTACCGTCGGCCGCGGCCGACGGCGTCGCGACGGTGACCGCCGCCGCCGTGGTCGCGGCCAGCAGGCCGAGGGCGGCCGTAATTCGCCGCAGTCTTCCAGTAGCCATCAACGTGCGACCGTCCTTTCTCGGGGCACTCCGATCGGGTGCTTGAAGGCATCCTCGTTCGTCGATAGCGTGAACGGCGTTCGGTACGGACAGGTGCGGACGACCGGGGCCCACGTGGCAGGTAGCGACGGTACAGCCGTCCGATGCGCTGGACAGCGCCGGACAACGCCGGGGATCGCCGGTGCCCGCTGACGACGGCCGCCTGCTGTTGCGGCAACTCTGTGACGACCTGCGGCTGCTTCGATCGCAAGCGGGTGGCCCGAGCCTGCGCAGCCTCGCGCTGCGGGTACGGCTGGGCAAGAGTCAGGTGGGGTCGATCTTCAACGGCCGGATCGGACGGCTACCCGACTGGGAGGTCGTCCGGGGCGTCATCGACGGCTGTCGGCAGTACGCCCAGGAGCATGGCCGGCTGGACCGGCTGTCGGTGGCCACCGGGGTCGAGGAGTTCTGGCGCCCGCGGTACGCCCTGGTGGACTACGCGTTGCAGCAGGCCACGCGGCAGCGGCTACCGGCGCCGTCCCGACCGGCGTCGCCAGCGACGGTACCCCGGCAGTTGCCGGCCGCCGCCCGCCACTTCGCCGGACGGGCCGGTCCGCTCGCCGCGCTGAACGCGCTGCTGGACGACGCCGCCGCCGCGAACACCGCGGTGATCTCGGCGATCGGGGGTACCGCCGGCGTGGGCAAGACGGCCCTCGCCGTGTACTGGGCGCACCAGGTCGCCGACCGCTTCCCCGACGGGCAGCTCTACGTCAACCTGCGCGGCTTCGGTCCGACCGAGCCCGCGATGGGGCCGGCCGAGGTGATCCGCCGCTTCCTCGACGCCCTCGACATTCCGCTCCGGCGGATCCCGCCGGAGCCGGACGCACTGGCTGCCCTGTACCGAAGCGAACTAGCCGGTCGACGGCTGCTGATCCTGCTGGACAATGCCCGCGACGGCGCGCAGGTCCGGCCGTTGCTGCCGGGCGCCGCAGGCTGCTTGGTCCTGGTCACCAGCCGCGATCCGCTCACCGGCCTCGTCGCCGCCGAGGGCGCCCAACCCGTCACCGTCGATCTGCTCACCCGCGACGAGGCAAGGCAGTTGCTGGCACGCCGGCTCGGCAGTACGCGGATCGCCGCCGAACCCCGCGCGGTCGACGAGATCATCACGCGGTGCGCCCGGCTGCCGCTGCCGCTGGCCATCGTCGCCGCCCACGCCGCGACCCGCCGGGTGCCACTGCGCGAGCTGGCCGAACAGCTCCGCGACGGCAGGTACGCGCGCGGGTTGCTCAACACCGGCGATCCAGGCACCGACGTCCACGCGGTGTTCGCCTGGTCGTACCGGGCACTGACCCCGGCCGCGGCGCGCGTGTTCCGGCTCCTGGGGCGGCATCCCGGTCCAGACACCACCGCGCCCGCCGTCGCCAGCCTCGCCGCGCTGCCGCTGACCGACGTGCCGCCGCTGCTGGCCGGACTGACCCGTGCCAACCTGCTAACCGAACCCGCCCCCGGCCGGTACGCCTGCCACGACCTGCTGCGCGCCTACGCCACCCACCTGAGCGACACCCTGGAGTCCCTGCCGGACCGCGAGGCCGCGACCGGCCGCATCCTCGACCACTACCTGCACACCGCCGGCTCCGCCGACCGGCTACTGCACCCGAATCGAGACGCCGTCACCCTCGAACCGCCCCGGCCGGGCGCCGCGCTGGAGCATCTGGGCACACCGGCGGCCGCCCGCGCCTGGCTCGCCGCCGAACTTCCGGTGCTGCTCGCGGCGGTGGACCACGCCGCGGGCGGCGGGCACGACCGGCACGCCTGGCGGCTCGCGTGGATCCTGACCGGCCACCTCGAACACAGTCGGCGTTGGCCCGACCAGCTCGCCGTCGGCGGCGCGGCGGCGCTCGCCGCCGGACGGCTCGCCGACCCGCGCGCGTCGGCCATCGCCCACCGGATCCTGGCCCGCCCGTACATCGAGACGGGCCGCCACGCCGACGCCAGAACACACCTCGAACGCGCCCTCGACCTCGACACCGGCAGTGGCGACCTCGCCGGGCAGGCCCACGACCACCACCTCCTCGCCTACCTCGGGGAACGGCAGGGCCGGTACGCCGTCGCCCTCGACCACACATGGCAGGCCCTCGCGCTGTACCGCAGGGCGGGGCACCGGCACGGGCAGGCCTCCGCGCTCAACGCGGTCGGTTGGTTCCAGGTCCACCTCGGCGACCATGCCCAAGCCGTGACCGCCTGCCAGGAGGCCCTCGCCCTGCTTCGCGGGCTCGATGACCGTCGCGGCGAGGCCGCCACGTTGGACAGCCTGGGCTACGCGTACCACCATCTCGGTGACTACCCGGGCGCCGTCACCTGCTTTCGTCAGGCGGTCGTGCGGCTACACGCCCTCGGCGCGCGGTACCCGGAAGCGAGCACGCTCACCCACCTCGGCGACAGCTACCAACTTGCCGGCCGACCGGGCACGGCGCGGACCGCGTGGCGGCGGGCGCTGGTGATCCTCACCGAACTCGACCATCCCGACGCGGAGGGGGTCCGGGCGAGGCTCGCCACCGCCGGCTCGGTTGCGTCGGCGGTCGGAGGCCCTGGCGGAGCGGATATGTGAAGCAGCCGCGCGGGTCGTCATCCGTGTTCGCCGCCCAGCCGTCTTCACCGGTGGTTCCGTCGAGGTTCACCACGAGGCGTTCGACGCGGTCGCGGCACGGCACGGCACGCCTCACGCACCGGCGCGGCCGTGCGACGGCTCCCGTATGTCGTTGCCGGCCGCGCGTGCCCGCGCCATCCAGTGGGGTGCGCCGACGCGTTCGGCAACGACCATGGCGTCCGCATAGTGGCGGGACGCCCTGGTCGGAGATCCCAGCGCGGCGGCCAGATCGCCCAGCGTGTGATCGACCGGGCCGAGGGTGATGTGGGCGTGCAACAGCCCCGGCAGATGGCCCTGCCACGGCAGAAGCTGCTGGTAACAGACCGCGGCCGTAGTGAGATCACCGAGGTGGACCGCGTTCTCGGCGCGCAGAGCCGTCCAGCGGAACCAGTAATGGTCCCGGGGGATCGGGGTGCCGGGATGCCACACGGTGCGGGCCTGGTCGGGACGGCCGGCGGCGATCAGCAGGCGTACGTAGGGCTCGGCGACCGCGTCGCCGTACCGGTCGTGAGCGGGACGGGCCAGCGCGGCCAGCGCTGCCATCCGTTGTTGGCGGCCCGGTTCGGGCCGGGCGTGTTCGATGCAGAACCGGATCAGCAGGTCCACTTCGTCGATGCCGGGGCTGCCGAGGTGCCTGAGTTCGGCGAGGATCGGGGCGTACGCGGCCTCCGCCGCGGCGAACCGGCCGGCGATCAGCTCGCGTAGGCCCTTGAACATGCCGATGATTGCCAGCGCGAGCCCGAGTTGGCCGCTGGTCGCGTGCTCGGCAGCCCGGTCCAGGTGCCACTGTGCACGGTCGAGGTCGTTGCGGGCCAGCTGCGCCATGCACAGGATGTGGTGGGCCTGAGTCCGGTACGCGGTGAGCCCGTGAGTGACAGCGACGTCCAGCTGCCGCTTGCCGAGATCGTCGAGTTCGCCCCACCGGTCGGGGCCGAGCATCGCGATGTAGCGGTAGCGTGCGTTGAGCGCCCGGCAGAGCAACACCGGGTCGTCGAGCCGGTTTGCTATCTCGATCGCCTCCCCGCTGGCCTCGTCGGTGCGTTGTGCATCGGTGGCCTCGGTCTCGGGTGCGAGAGTGGCCAGCAGCCGACAGCGGGCCACCGGGTCGTCGGGCGGCACCAGGGCGAGAGTGCTCGCCAGCCCGGCGATCAGTTCCTGGTTCTGCTCCTGATACTCCCTGGTCGTCCACAGCGTGGGGGCGTCGTAGGCGGTGTACGCCCGGGTCAGGCCGCGACGGTTGCCGAGCTGATGGGCGAGCCGGATGGCCAGCACGCGGGACTGTCGGGCGCCGCGGACGTCGCCGGCGTGGCCCTGGGCGGAGACCAGCATGCAGAGCAGGTCGAGACGCAACTCGTCGTAGCCGGCCGCCCGGCCGGGACTGTCCCGGGCCGGCGTACGACCGATCACGGCGAGCGCGCTGGTCAGCAGGATGCTCGCTTCGCCGTAGGCGCACGCGTCC
>NZ_JADPUN010000117.1 GCF_015690345.1 Plantactinospora alkalitolerans
CCACCCGCCAGCACCACCGCCGCGAACCCGGTCATCCGGTAACGGTAGCCGGGGCTTCCGCCTGCGGATCGCGGGCCGCGAGAGAGGATGACGGAATGGGACGAGCCAGTGCGCGCCGGACAGTGCTGCGGATAGATCTGGAATCCGGTGCGGCGGACGGACGCCCCGCCGTACGCCGGCCGGACAACCTGGCCGCCGAGGAGCCGCTGGAGATCCGGGTGGGGCCTGCCGGGACCGGTCGACGCGCTCCGCTCGCGGTCACCATGCGTACCCCTGGCGACGATCTCGACCTGGCGATCGGCTTCCTGCTCACCGAGGGCATCATCCGGTCCACCGACGACGTGCGTACCGCCCAGTTGTGCGCCGGCACCGACACGCCGAACACCTACAACGTGGTCGACGTCGTGCTCGCCGACGACGTACCCGCGCCGGCCACCGACCCGGCGCGCAACTTCTACACCACCAGTTCGTGCGGGGTGTGTGGCAAGGCCAGCATCGATGCCATCCGGACCCGCTCCCGGTACGACGTGTCGGACGACCCGGTCACCGTGCCGGCGCGTACCCTCGCCGACCTGCCGGACCGGCTGCGTGCCGCCCAGCGTGGCTTCGACCGGACGGGCGGGCTGCACGCCGCCGGCCTCTTCACCGCCGACGGGGAGTTGGTGACCCTCCGCGAGGATGTCGGCCGGCACAACGCGGTGGACAAGGTGATCGGCTGGGCGGTCCGGGAGCGGCGGCTGCCGCTGGCCGGGCATCTGCTGCTGGTCTCCGGCCGGGCCAGTTTCGAGCTGACCCAGAAGGCGTGGATGGCCGGAATTCCCCTGCTCGCCGCCGTCTCCGCGCCGAGCACGCTCGCCGCCGAACTCGCCACCGAGGCCGGGATGACCCTGGTCGGCTTCCTCCGGGGCGCCACCATGAACGTCTACGCCGGAGAGACCCGGATCAAGGTCTGATCCCCTGGCTGCCGCTTTACCCGTCGGGTAATCGCGGGATCGCCTCCTGGCTGACAGGCTCGACGGGTGAACGCGACCAGCACCGCAAGGCCCGCCCTGGACACCCGAGCCACCGTCGAGGAGTTTCTGCGCCGGATCGGCGAGGGGGATCCGGATCACACCGCCGCGCTCTACGCGGAGAAGGTCGACTGGCAGGTCAACTGGCCGCAGCCGAGCCACGAGGCGGTGCCGTGGATCCGTCCCCGGTCCACCCGGGCCGACGTCGCCGACCATCACCGGACCCTCGCCGCGAGCAGCGTTCCCGGGCAGGGTTCCGCGACGATCGACAGAATTCTGGTGGACGGTCCGGACGCGGTCGTGATCGGCGAGACCGCGCAGACCGTACGTGCCACCGGAAAGCGGTTCAGCACCCGGTTCGCGCTCCACCTGACCGTCGAGAACGGGTTGATCGTCCGGCACCACGTCTACGAGGACAGCCTCTCCGTCGCCCTTGCCTGCGAGGAGTAGCGGCGCTCTGCCGCCAGTCATTCGATCGATCCTGACGGATCGACCGGTCGATCCTGGTGCTTCCGGCGGCGGGATCGTGCCGGCCGACCAGGCTCGGGCCAGCCATCGAGGGCCGACGGACCGATACCGGCCTGCAACGCCTCGGTCAGGAGGAGCGCGAACGAGTAGTCGGGCTGGGCCGCCAGGGCGCGCTCCGCCGCCACGGTGGCCAGCGCCCCCTGGCCGGCGCGCCAGGCGGCGAAGGCGAGCAGGCTCGCCGGGGCGGGGACCAGGTCCGGCTCGACCCGACGCAGGACATCCACCCAGAGGGTCACCTGCCAGTCCTCGCCGCCGGTCCGCTGCCAGGCGTCATCCCGGACCGGCAGGTGCACCAGAAGCAGGCTGAGCCAGGCCACCTCGTCGTCGGTGAGCTGGCCGTCGCGGCGGTACCGGTCGAGCGCCACCCGTACCGCCGTGCGGCCGGCGCGGCGTAGTGCCCGGCGGGCGAACAGATCGGTCGCCGGAGCCTTGTCCAGCAACGCGCGCAGGCGTATCTCCGCCCTTCTGGTCGCCTCCCGCATCGCGTCCCGGGCGGAACCCTCGACCGGGGCGATCTGCCGGACCAGGGCGTCCCGGTCGGGCAGGGCCACCTGGCCGGCGAAGGTGGCCGCCGCGGCGAGCTGGCTCGTCGAGGCGTCGAACGGGGTACCCTCGGCCGGGCAGCACTCCAGCTCGGTGCAGACGTACGACCAGTAGCGGTCGCCGGTGACCCGGATCGCGTCGACGACGGACAGACCAACCCGACCCAGAGCGGCGGTCACCAGGTCGACGATCGGGGTGACCCGCTCCGGTGGGCCGTACCCGATGATGGTCGTGGTCTCGACCTCCTGCCGGGCGACGACTGCCGCGAGGTGGTCGGCGGCCTCGCCGGTCTCCGGTACGTCCTCCGCGCCGGGCAGGTCGCCCCGGGCGACGAAGACCACCCGGTTGCCGCGCATCGCGACCACCACCACGCTGTCGGCGGGATGGAACCCCAGCAGGTACGGGACGGCGGCGAGCAGGTCCGCCGTCGAGCGGACGGTCAGGATGGCCCGGTCGCTGGTGTTCCGGTCGGTCGAGTTCATGACGGGCAGCGTGGCCGGACGCACCGTTGATCGGAAGCGTCTCGTTACGGACTGTGGACGACACGCCCACTCATCCACAGCTACTCCCAGTAGTTTTCCTGCTCAGCCACGAAACGCGTCCCGTCGCGTTAGCCATGAGGTTGCTGTCCGTGCGGTTCGGCGGGATCCGCGCGCGTCGGTAGCCAACCGAGAAACCGGACGGCGAGGCCGAGCGGGTCCAGTCGTGGCTGGTCGCCGATCGCGGCCAGTAGCTTGCTCGCGAGATGCGTCCGCAGGCCGGGCAGATCGTCCCGGTAGGCGACGAGCAGGGACAGCCGGGCCGGCTGGCAGGGCCAGGGAGCACCGCACTCGCGGCAGAGAAACAGCGGGCGCGTCGCCGTGTGCGGACGGAACCGGGCGTGCGGCCGACGGAGGCTCCCCGTGCTCCGGAACGGAAAGCGGCTGTTCGGCATCCGGGTGTCAGTCGGCGGTGCCGGAGGAAGCAGGGGCACCGGGGGTGGCGGATACGGCATCGGAACGGGTTCCACCGAGTCCGGACAGCGCCACCGGAACCCGCAGCGGCAGTAACGCCAGAGTCGGTGCCAGTCCCGGCGATGGCGTGGCTTGATCCGGCGTCGCAATTTCATCGGTGCCTCCTCCGCCCTATCGGATCTTCTACTCTGGACTGGCGATGCTCCGCACCGGAAGATGGGCGGCGGACGGGTGGTTTCCGCGAGCAGCACGTATCCGGTGGTAGTTGATTGCCGGCCCCTCGTAGAGAGACGGAGAACGCGAATGGGTATGTCGGCGAGCGAGTTTCTGCTATGGGAGTTGCGCCGCCGGAGGGAGGCTGAGGGACTCAGCCAGGACGAGTGGGGGTCCCGCGTCTACTTCTCCGCGCAACACGTCAGCGCCGTGGAACGCGGTACGCGACCAGCAAAGACGGACTATCTGGGGGCTGTCGACAAGGAGTTCGGCACCTCGCTGACGGTCTTCTACGAGAGCTTCGTCAAGAACGAACTCGCACCCGCGTGGCTGCGCCCCTGGCTGGAGTACGAAGAGAAGGCCGTCGCGCTCCGGCTGTACGGTGCCCTGGTGATCCCCGGATTGTTTCAAACCGAGCGGTACGCGCGGATGGTCCTGTCGTGCGGACCACTCCAGCCCCAAGAAGTGGAGCGCCGAGTCGAACTCCGATTGAGTCGCCAGTCAATTCTTGACCGGAAGGATCCACCGCGCATCTCGGCCGTTGTCGACGAACTGGCTCTCCGACGTGGAGAGCCGGAGATCATGCCGGAACAACTGCACCATCTCGTGACGCTGGCCGAACGCCCCAACATCACCATCCGGGTCGTTCCGGCCGACGCTCCGGCCCATCTCGGCTGGGGCGGTCCGCTGGCGCTGGCCAGCTTCATCGACGCCGAGGACGTCGGCTACCTGGACAACCACCTGGAAGGGCAGACCGTCACCAACCCGAATCAAGTCGCCACCCTGGATGCGGTCTGGGATAGTGTCGGCGCGGTGGCACTGCCCGCCCGCCAGTCCCTGTGCCTCATCGAGGAAGTGGCAAAGTCATGGACCTGACCGGCGCCGCCTGGCGCAAGAGCACACGCTCCACTCCGAACGGCGGGGATTGCGTCGAGGTCGCGGACAACCTGCCCGACCGGGTACTGGTCCGGGACACCAAGGACCGCGACGGCGGCACCCTAACCTTCAGCCCCACCGCCTGGCACACCTTCGTCACCGAAATCGCGCAGCGGCCGTAATACCGCCCCAGCCCCGCCCCGGTTCCTCTGCCGGCACGCCTCGGTGACCCGGTAGAGTCGGCTCGATATCGCCTCTCTTCGATGTCTTGCTGGCCGACGGGTGGAGGTCTGATGGGAACGAGCGGACTGTCGCGGTTGGTCGGCGTCGGACTCTGCTTAGCGCTGCTCGCGCCGACTCCGGCCATCGCCGGCCCTCGGCCGGCGTCGACGGCCGATTCGCTGGAGGCGTACCGGCAACAGCGGCTGACCTGGGTGGCGTGCGCGGGTGTGGACAATCCACGGTTGAGCTGCGCCGCCGTGCGGGTGCCACTGGACTACCGGCACCCGGGCGCGCGTGCGATCACCGTGACGATCTCTCGGCTGCCGGCGACCGATCCGGCCCGGCGGCGCGGCATCCTGCTCACCACCGAGGGCGGACCGGGCGGTGCCGGCGTGCCGCTGCCGGACCAGCTCAGCCGCAGCCTCGACCCGGCCGTGCTGGCCAGCTACGACCTGATCGGATTCGACGTGCGTTTCGTGGAGCGCAGCACGCCGATCACCTGCGGGCAGCCGGCTGAAGAGCCGGGCGGGTACTGGGTCCGGATCGACGGCTACCAGACGTTCGACCGCACCGTCGCGGAGGCGCGCGCACAGGCCCAGGCGTGTCAGCGGTCCGCCGGCTGGGCGCTGCCGTACGCGACGACCGCCAACGCGGCCCGGGACATGGACCTCATTCGCGCGGTGTTGCGCGAACCGCGGATCTCGTACGTTGGCGGCTCGTACGCGGCGCTCCTCGGCGTTGTCTACAGCACACTGTTCCCGGGCCGGACGGACCGGCTGGTGCTGGACAGCCCGCCGAGCCTGGACACCGTCTGGCGCGGCTTTGAGCTTCAGCGCACCGGTGCGATGGAGGAGAACTTCACGGCGTTCGTGGACTGGCTCGCCGCGAACGACCAGACCTACCACCTCGGTGCCACGGCGGCGCAGGCGCGGGCCACGATCACCGCCGCGCTGGCCCGCGCCAACGCCGAGCCGATCGTCGCGGGCGACCACGCCTGGACCTTCGGGGAGCTCGGATACCTGTTCCTGCTGGCCACGCTCTTCGACCAGTTGTGGCCGGTGGTCGCCCTGGACGCGGCGGCCATCTTCGCCGGCTCGCCGCCGCCGATCCCGCTGGCGATCCGGCCGTCCGCGCTCCCCGGCACACCCGGCGTGCCCGCCGACAACCACACCGCCGTGAACCAGGCATTCCGCTGCGGGGATCACGGCTGGCCACGTGACCTCGGCGTCTACGAGCGAGACCTGGCCGCGCTGACCTCCCGCTTCCCGGTGTACGGCCCCGCGAACGCCAACGTCAACCCGTGTGCCTTCTGGCCGTTCGCCCGGGATGCCACACCCCCGTTGTCGGCCGACCGGGCGCCGGGCGCGCTGGTGCTCGCGGCGCTGCACGACGCGGCCGTGCCGTTGTCGAACTCGGTCGCCACCCGGGCGGCGATCCGGGGGTCACGACTGGTCACCGTCGACCGGCGAGTACACGCTCCGTTGTTCAGCGGCCAGACCACCGCCTGCATGTCCGCCGCGGTGACCGACTACCTCGTCACGGATCGGCTACCCGCGACCGACCTGGCCTGCTGACCGTGGCCTGAGGGATTGGACCGAGTGAGCCCTGCGCCTCCTGCCGATCGGCAGCGAGCGGCAGGAGGCTCGCGAACTTCCGGACGTGGCCAGCGAGCACACTCGCCGGTGGACGGGCGTCAGGGCTGGTACTCGCCACGGGTGCGGGGAAGCCATTGCGGATGGGTGTCCCGCAGGTAATGGATCAGGCCCTCGCGAATGTCACAGCGGAGATCCCAGGCGCTCGGCCCGTCCGCGGCGGAGGCCTGGACCTGGATGACCACGGTCTGCGGGGTGGCGTCGACCATCTGCAACACCCACTGGTGCCGGTCCCACAGCGGCGACGACTCGACGATCCGTCTGGTCGCCTGCCGGAGGTCGTCCAGGTCGGCGGTGTGATCCAGGTGAATGCGGATCTCGCCGACCACCCGGGTCTCGTGCCGCGTCCAGTTCTGGAAGGTGTGTTCGGTGAAGTAGGTGGTGGGCAGGACGAGCATCCGGTCGTCCCATAGCCGGATCACCACGTTGGTCAGTTTCACCTCCTCGACCCGGCCCCATTCGCCGTCTATCACCAGCACGTCGTCGACATGCAGACTGTCCGCGAAGGCGACCTGGATGCCGGCGAAGGCGTTGCCGAGCGCGGTCCGGGCGGACAGGCCGATCACCGCGCCGATCACGCCTGCCGAGGTCAGGAAGGTGAGCCCGAACGAGCGTACGGGCCGGAAGGTGACCAGGATCAGGCCGACCGCCACCACTACGACGACAGCCGACGTCAGTCGGCGTACCGGGCGGATCTGGGTACGGGCACGGCGGATTCTGCGGTCGGCTACCGTCTCGCCCGGCAGCCGGCTGAACGCGACGCCCTCGGCGACGTGCAGCGCCTTGACCACCAGCCATCCTGCGCAGGCGATCAGCAGCAACAGGATGCCATGGCGAACCAGGCGGACCCACTCGTTTCCGTCCGGTGGCAGCGCGACGTGCAGCGCCGCGAGCAGCAGCACCACCGTGGTCGGGCGGCGGCAGGCCTGGCGCAGTGGGGTCAGCAGCCACCGGTAGCGGCCACGGGCGAACCGGCGGACCAGCACGCCGGTCAACAGGTCCACCACCACGGCCGCGCCGACGGCGGTCAGCACGATCAACGCTGCGCGCAAGGGACCCCGTCCGCTGCGGTCCTGGTCCCCATCCTTCGCGGCTCCTCACTCCGTGGTACCGCATCAGCTTGACACCGAGCGGCGGCGACGGGGCCCATATCGCCAACGGTCGCGCCTCCGTGGACCGACCGTGCCGCCGGGCTTGCGTGAAGCCTGGTTGATCAGGATCCGCCCAGTCCGGTCACCAGGTTCACGGCCACGGCGAGGATGACCGTGCCGAACAGGTAGGACAGCAGCGCGTGGCCAAGGGCGGTCTTCCGGATCCGCGTACTGGCCGGTTCGCTCTCCGATACGGCAAAGGACATGCCGACGGTGAATGCCAGGTAGGCGAAGTCGCTGTAGGCCGGCAGCTCGCTCTGCTTGAAGTCGATCCCGCCGTCCTCGAGGTAGAACATGCGTGCGTACTTGAGGGCGAACACGGTGTTCATCAATCCCCAGGACAGGATCGCCGTGAGCACACTCACGATGGCCAGGGTGACCGCGAGCGCGTCCTGGTTGCTCGACGAGCGGACGAGGGCCCAGGCCACGGCGCCGAGGCTGGCCACCGCGGCGATCAGCACCGCGCCGTCGGTGGAGCGTGACCGGCTCTCCTCCTCGGCGAGTCGTTCGGTGCCCTCTGGACCCTGACGCCAACTGATCCGCCAGACCCAGACCAGCACGACGGTGGTGGCCACGTTCCAGCCGACCAGCGGAAACAGTTCGGGGAACCCGAGCACCCCGACGGCCGCGGCGACGACGGCGCCGACGGCCAGCGAGATCGACAGGCGCCGGACGGAGAGGATCCGGTCCGGCGTTCGCATTGTGACCTGACCCATGGGCTCAGGATTCCAGGCGTTCGAAGGAAGGCCGGCCAGCCATGCCGTACCAGTTCCCGGACTGGCGCTCAGGTGTGGAACTGCTGTCCGTGCAGTTCGATGGAACCCTCGCGGGTGCCGGGCGAGGACCGCAGTTCGACGGTCAGCTCGACGGCGGAGAGTACGTCGTAGCCGGCGCCGCGCAGGCAGCGCAGCGCGTTGACGTTGCGCGACTGCGGCATCACGGTGAGCCGGGCGAGATCACGTCGGCGGGCCTGGTTGGCGACCTCGTCGAGCAGGGCCCGGCCGATTCCCTGGCCCCGGAGGCGGGCGGTGACGACCACCGGTTCGACCCGGCCGACCCGGCCATCCATGATCAGACCGATCAGCCCGACCACTCCGGCGTCGGGCTGCTCGGCGACCCAGACTCCGGATAGGTCGAGTCGGGTCAGGTACTCCTCGAATCCGGCGCCGGGATCGGCACCGCCGAAGGTCGGGTCGTCGTACAGCTCGCGGTGCTGCTCGGCCAGCTCGACCCAGAGCTGCCGTCCGGCCCGATGGTCGGACGGCCGGTACGGACGGATCGCCGTAGCGGTCATAGGCTCATATCTACTCCGGATCGCCGCCGCGCGACACCCGGTTGCCCAAGAACAGCTACCTTGCGCAGATGGACCTGGCGTATCTCCGGGCGCATCCGGCGCAGCTTCCCCTGTTCCTCACCCATCAGCGGATCCGGGAGACGCCGGTCTCGGGTGGGAACATCTGCACCGCCAGCCGGCTCACCCTCGACGACGGCAACTCGGTGTTCGCCAAGACCTGGCCGGAGAACGACCCCGGCGGCATACCCGACAATTTCTTCGACACCGAGGCCGCCGGGCTGCGCTGGTTGCGGGAGGCGGACGCCGTTCCGGTGCCGGAGGTGATCGTGGCGCTGCCCGAACTGCTGGCACTGGAGTGGGTGGAGCCGGGTGCCGCGACCCCGGAGGCGGCGCGGCGGTTCGGTGCCGGCCTGGCGGCGCTGCACCGGGCCGGCGCCCCGGCCTTCGGCGCGGAGTGGCCGGGCTTCATCGGGGCGCTGTCGCAGGACAACACCCCGTCCGACGGTCCCTGGCCGGGCTGGTTCGCGCGGCGTCGGCTCGTGCCCTACCTGCGGCGGTCGGTCGACGGCGGTGCGCTCTCCGGGGCCGAGGTCACCCTGGTGGAGCAGGTCATCGACCGGATCGACGAGTACGGCGGCGCCGAGCCGCCGGCCCGGATCCACGGCGACCTGTGGCCGGGCAACGTGCTGTGGGGTGTCGACGGACGGGGCTGGCTGGTGGACCCGGCGGCGCACGGCGGGCACCGGGAGACCGACCTCGCCCAGCTCGCCCTCTTCGGCGGTGCGCCCCACCTGGAGGAGATCCTGGCGGCGTACCAGGAGGTGTGGCCGCTCGCCGACGGATGGCGGGAGCGGATTCCGGTGCACCAGTTGCACCTGCTGCTGGTGCACACCGCGTCGTTCGGCGCCGCGTACCGGGATGCGGTAGGTACGGCGGCCCGCGCCGCACTGTCGGTGTGACGCGCTACCGTCGAGCGATGACCATTCCGGCTGTCCGGCCGGACGTCGGGGGGCTGATCGACCGGTACGGTCGGGTGGCGACCGACCTCCGCGTCTCGCTCACCGACCGCTGCAACCTGCGGTGCACGTACTGCATGCCGGCGGAAGGGCTGCCCTGGCTGCCGGGTTCCGAGGTGCTCACCGACGCCGAGATCATCCGTCTGGTCGGCGTGGCGGTACGCCTGCTCGGAGTGCACGAGGTCCGGTTCACCGGCGGCGAGCCGCTGATCCGTCCCGGCCTGGTCGGGATCGTCGCCGCCGTCGCCGAACTCTCACCACGGCCGGTGCTGTCGCTGACCACCAACGGTATCGGGCTCGACCGGCTCGCCGCGCCGCTGCGCGCCGCCGGTCTCGACCGGGTCAACGTCTCGCTGGACACCCTCGACCCGACCCGGTTCACCGAGCTGACCCGGCGTCCCCGGCTGCCCGCCGTACTGGCCGGGTTGGCGGGGGCGGTGGCGGCCGGCCTGACCCCGGTGAAAATCAACTCGGTGCTGATGCGCGGAGTCAACGACGACGAGGCACCGGCGCTGCTGCGCTTCGCACTCGACCACGGTTACGAGCTGCGCTTCATCGAGCAGATGCCACTGGACGCCCAGCACGGCTGGGACCGGTCGACGATGATCACCGCCGAGGAGATCCTCGCCGCCCTCCAGGCCGAGTTCGCCCTGCTTCCCGACCCGGTCGAGCGGGGCGGGGCACCGGCCGAAACCTGGCTGGTCGACGGTTGGACCGACTCCGCCGGCCAGCCGGCCCGGGTCGGGGTGATCGGCAGCGTGACCCGACCGTTCTGCGGCGACTGCGACCGGACCCGGCTCACCGCCGACGGTCAGGTCCGGGCCTGCCTGTTCGCGACCGAGGAGTCGGATCTGCGTACCGCACTGCGGGCCGGTGCCGACGACGAGGAACTGGCCCGCCGGTGGCGGACAGCGATGTGGGGCAAGCGGGCCGGGCACGGAATCGACGATCCCTCCTTCCTCCAGCCGGTACGCCCGATGTCGGCGATCGGCGGCTGACCATGGACCCGACATCCACCGGTACGCCCCTGGTCGTACGCTATTTCGCGGCCGCCCGCGCCGCCGCCGGAGTTCCCGAGGAGACGGTGCCCGGCGGACACAGCCTCGACCACCTCGCCGACGAGTTGGCGGTCCGGCACGGTGCCCGGCTCGGCACCGTACTGGAGATGGCGAGTTTCCTGGTCGACGGCGTCGCCTGGCATGATCGTCAGGCGCCGCTGCCGCCGGGAGCGACGGTCGACGTGCTGCCGCCGTTCGCCGGCGGCTGAGAAAGGGGCGCCCGGATGTTCGCCGTGCTGGGCTTCGCCGGAACATTGGCGCTGGTCACCGGCCTGATCCATCTCTACCTCTGGAAGCGGCTGGTCCGGGACACCATCCGGCCGGGCCGCTGGCGCCGGGCCGGCGGCGGAACGATGCTGGTGCTGGCCCTGCTCACCCCGGCCACCCTGATCGGCACCCGAGAGGGCTTCTACTGGCTGGCCTGGCCGGGCTACCTCTGGCTCGCCGTCATGTTCTACCTGCTCGTCCTGATGGTGGTGCTGGAGCTGCCGATGCTGGCGGTCCGGCTGGTACTCGGCCGGCGTACCCGGGCCGCCGTACCCGCCGTACCGGCGATGGCCAGCGGCGTGACCGCCGTGGCCGGCGACGCGACCACGGAGGCGACCCGCAACGCGACCGCAGAGGCGACCCGCAACGCGACCGCAGAGGCGGCGGCCCCTCCGGTGCCGGCTACGCCGCCCACGGCGGAGGGCGGGCCCGTCGCACCGGATCACGACCCCGGTCGACGGCTCCTGCTCGCCCGGGGCGCGGCCATCTTCGCCGGACTCACCGCCACCGGGCTCGTCGGGTACGGCGTCCGGACCGCGCTCGGACCGCCGCAGATCGACCGGGTCCAGATCCCGCTGGCCAAACTCCCCCGGAGCATGGACGGGCTGCGGATCGCCACCGTCTCGGACATCCACATCGGACCGCTGGCCGGCCGGGCGCACACCGAGCGGATCGTGGCGACCATCAACCGGCTCGACGCCGACGTGGTGGCGGTGGTCGGTGACCTCGTCGACGGCACGGTCGGCGAACTCGGCGACGCCGCCGCGCCCCTGCGCGACCTACGCGCCCGGTACGGCAGCTTCTTCGTCACCGGCAACCACGAGTACTACTCCGGGGTCGAGGAGTGGGTGGTCGAGGTCGACCGGCTGGGGCTCCGGGTGCTCCAGAACCAGCGCCAGGAGATCCTGGCCCGGGGTGGCGTCCTCGACCTGGCCGGCGTGAACGACCTGGCCGGCGACACCCTGGACGTCGCCGCCGGTCCCGACTTCGACGCCGCGCTCGGCGGCCGGGATCCGGGCCGACCGGTGGTGCTCCTCGCCCACCAGCCCATCAACGTGTACGAGGCGGCGAAGCACGGCGTCGACCTGCAACTCTCCGGCCACACCCACGGCGGGCAGATCGTGCCGTTCAGTTACCTGGTCGGGTTGCAACAGCCGGTCGTCTCCGGGCACGCCACCATCGACGGCACCCAGCTCTACGTCACCAACGGCGCCGGCTTCTGGGGCCCACCCGTGCGGGTCGGCGCCCCGCCGCAGGTCACCCTCGTCGAACTGCGCTCGGCGTAGCAACGACATCAGTTGGCGGCAAAGTACTTCTGGCACTCGACGGCGTCCTCCTTTGCTCGCCCCACCTGGGCGGAATAGCCCAGCAGGGCCGCTGGATCTACCTTGAACGTCATCTCTCCCCCGGTGACCGTCGAATCTCTGCGTAGCTATGTGAGTAGGGCGTTGCCGCCGATCATCAGAACACCGCTTACGGCGACGAGGCCCAACCCAATCCCAATCCGCCGTTCTGCGGCTTCTGGGACGGATCCGGCCATCCCGCGAACCGCGTGGTAGACCGCCACGAGATTGATAGGGACGCCGACCGCGAGTAGGGCGATGACGGCACTCGGTGCGCTGTCCTGACTGAGTAGCAGGCTCAGCAACAGTGGCGGTGCGATCGCGAAAATGATCACGGCAAGCCCGCCGTAGTATCGCAGAGGCCGAGTAGGATCCGTCGCCATCTATGCCCCCTAGCCGCCTCGAAGTCTATAACCGGGACGTAGGCGCTGCGGCCCCGTCAGCCTCGGCACCGTGGTCATCAGGGCACGGCAGTGCCTACGGCACGGTCCGCTGCTCGCTGCTCGCGCCGACGGGCGGCCCGCGCCCGTCTGTCCGGTTGACGCAGCCGGTTCGACGGAACCACTGGCCCCGATTGACCACAACGCTGGCCAACCCGGGGGCGGGTGCGGAATCACACTCTCGCGTGGCGACGGGCGCTCACGTACCGGCCCGTGACAGGATGCGGCGTGTTTCCGTTGCGCGCCGCATCCGCTGACGGCTCCCTTCCCGGCGCCGTGCCCTTCGTCGCGGACCTGCACATCCACTCGAAATACTCGCGAGCCTGCAGCCGTGACCTCACGATGCCGAACCTCGCCTGGTGGGCCCGGCGCAAGGGAATCAGCCTGCTCGGTACCGGCGACTTCACCCATCCCGCCTGGTACGAGCACCTGCGGGAGACGCTGCGGCCGGCCGAGCCGGGCCTGTACCGGCTCGACCCGGAGGTGGAGCGGGACATCGCCCGCCGGCTGCCGCCGCGGCTGGCCAGCGTCGCCGAGGCCAACCCTGTGCGGTACGCGCTCAGCGTGGAGATCTCCACCATCTACAAGCGAGACGACCGTACCCGGAAGGTGCACCACCTGATCTACCTGCCCGACCTGGACGCGGTGGCCCGGTTCAACACCGTGCTCGGCCGGATCGGCAACATCGGCTCCGACGGTCGGCCGATCCTCGGACTCGACTCCCGGGACCTGCTGGAAATCGTCCTGGAGGCGAGCCCCGACGGCTACCTGGTGCCGGCGCACATCTGGACCCCGTGGTTCTCCGCGCTCGGCTCGAAGTCCGGCTTCGACGCCATCGCGGACTGCTACGCCGACCTCGCCGAGCACATCTTCGCGGTCGAGACCGGGCTCTCCTCCGACCCCGCGATGAACTGGCGGGTTTCCAGCCTGGACCGCTACCGGCTGGTCTCCAACTCCGACGCCCACTCGCCGCCGGCGCTGGCCCGGGAGGCCACCGTCTTCGCCACCGAGCTGGACTACTTCGCGGTACGGGAGGCGCTGCGTACCGGGGACGGGCTGCGGGGCACGATCGAGTTCTTCCCGGAGGAGGGCAAGTACCACGCCGACGGGCACCGGCTGTGCGGCGTCAACTGGGCGCCGGAACGTACCCGGGCGGCGGGCGGACGCTGCCCGGAGTGCGGCAAGCCGCTCACGGTGGGGGTACTGAGCCGGGTCGAGGACCTGGCCGACCGGCCCGACGGGTACGTCCCGACCGGCGCTCCCGGGGTGACCCACCTGATCCAGCTCGCCGAGATCCTCGGCGAGATCAACAGTGTCGGGCCGAAGTCGAAGACGGTCGAGGGGCAGCTCAACACCCTGGTCGCCGGGCTCGGCTCAGAGCTGGACATCCTCACCGTCACCCCCGTCGACGAGGTCCGGCGGGTCGGGGGCGAACTGATCGCCGAGGCGGTCGACCGGCTGCGTCGGGGACAGGTCCGCCGGGTACCCGGCTACGACGGCGAGTACGGCGTGATCACCCTCTTCGAGCCCGGTGAGCTGTCCGGCTCCGGGGCCGGGACCGGAGGCGGGAACCAGGCCGAGACGCTCTTCGCGGACGCGCTGTTCGACGTACCGGTGCCCCGGCCGCGACCGTCGGCGGAGCCGAAGACGCCCGCGAAGGCGCGTACGGCATCGGCACCTGCCACGCCGACGGAGCCGCGCCGACGGTCCCGGGCCGGTGCGCCGCAGGCCGAGCCCGCGCCGCCGCTCGCCCCGCCGCCGTCGCCACACGAGCCGTTCGAGCCGATGCTCGCCGGTATGGAGGAGGTCGGCACCGGGCTGCTCGACCGGCTCGACGCGATGCAGCGGGTCGCCGCCTCCGCGCCGGGTGGGCCGCTGCTGATCGTCGCCGGACCCGGTACGGGCAAGACCCGCACCCTCACCCACCGGATCGCGTACCTCTGCGCCGAACTGAACGTCTATCCGGAGCACTGCCTCGCGATCACCTTCACCCGGCGGGCCGCCGAGGAGCTGCGTACCCGGTTGGACGGACTGCTCGGACCGGTCGCCGAGGACGTCACGGTCGGCACCTTCCACTCGCTCGGCCTCACCATCCTGCGGGAGAACGCCCGGGCCGCCGGCCTGCCGGACGGATTCCGGATCGCCGACGATCTCGAACGGGCGACCGCCCGGGCGGAGGCCGGGGACGACGACGCGACGTACGTCAAGTTGCTCCGCGCCGCCGACCTGGTCGACCTGGACGAGCTGGTGACCCTGCCGGTGGCGCTGCTGGGCAACGATCCGGCCCTGGTCGAGCGGTACCGGGACCGCTGGCGGTGGATCTTCGTCGACGAGTACCAGGACGTGGACGCCACCCAGTACGAACTGCTCCGGCTGCTCAGCCCGGCGGACGGCAACCTCTGTGCGATCGGCGACCCGGACCAGGCGATCTACTCGTTCCGGGGCGCCGACGTGGCGTACTTCCTGCGGTTCTCGGAGGACTTCGTCGACGCCCGGCTGGTCCGGCTGACCCGCAACTACCGGTCGTCCGCACCGATCCTGGCCGCCGCCGTGCAGGCCATCGCGCCGACCACGCTGGTCCGTGGCCGGCGGCTCGACCCGGCCCGGCTGGACCCGGAGGCACCGCTGGTCGGTCGCTACCCCGCCGCCTCGGTCGCGGACGAGGCCGACTTCGTGGTACGCACCGTCGACGAACTCGTCGGCGGGCTGTCGCACCGGTCCCTGGACTCGGGACGGATCGACGGCCGGTCGACGGAGGTGTCGTTCTCCGACATCGCCGTGCTCTACCGGACCGACGCCCAGGCGGCGCCGATCCTGGACGCGCTCGCCCGGGCGAACATTCCGGTGCAGAAGCGCTCGCACAACCGACTGCGGGACCGGCCCGGCGTATCGGTGATCACCCGGGAACTCCGGCACGCCGACGGGCTCGGCGGCTCGGTCGCCGCCCGGGTACGACTGGCCGGGCAGGTGCTCGCCGAGCGGCACGCCGCACCCACGCTGGACGCGACCGGCGGCGTCGGCCCGGAGGACATCTGGGCGGCGGCGGAGGTACTCACCCCGCTGGCCCGGCGCTGCGGCGACGACCTGACGCTGTTCCTCTCCCAGGTGTCGACCGGGGCCGAGGTCGACGCGCTCGACCCCCGGGCGGAGGCGGTCACCCTGCTCACCCTGCACGCCGCCAAGGGCCTGGAGTTCCCGGTGGTCTTCCTGCCGGGTTGCGAGGACGGACTGCTGCCGCTGCGGTTCCCGGGTACGACTCCGAGCGACGACGACGTGGCGGAGGAGCGCCGGCTGTTCTTCGTGGGCCTGACCCGGGCACAGGACCGGCTCTATCTCAGCCACGTGGGCCGACGGCTGCGGCACGGTCAGGAGCGGGACTGCGTACCGTCGCCGTTCCTGACCTCGATCGACGCCGGGCTGTTCGAGCGGCTCGGCGACACCGCGCCGCGCCGTCCGAAGGACCGTCAGCTACGGCTGCTCTGACCGGCCAGTTCGCGGTCGCCCGGTCAACGCCGGCCGGCTAGCGGTCGCCCGGTCGACGCCGGCCAGTTCGCGGTCGCTCGGTCGACACGACCAGCGCCACACCGACCACGATCACCGCTCCGCCGAGCAGCACCTGCCCGGTGACCGGCTCGGCGAGCAGCAACGCGCCGAGCGTGACCGCGACCACGGGATTCACGTAGGCGTACGTCGAGACCAGCGAGATCGGTGCGTGGTGCAGCAGCCAGACGTACGCGGTGAAGGCGACAAGTGAGCCGGCCACCGCGAGGTAGCCGAGTGCCAGCCACGACCGGGTGGAGACGGCGGCCAGGTCGAGGCCGCGCGACTCGCCCCGGGCGACGCCGAGTACGAGCAGAGCGGCGGATCCGGCCAGCATCTCGTACACGGTGGCCACGAACGGATCTTCCGGCATGTCGAGCCGGCCGGACAGGAACGACCCGACGGACCAGGACACGGAGGCGCCGACCACGATCAGCGCCCCGACGATCGGCGCCGCACCGGCCCCACCGGTCGGCAGCACCAGCAGGACCAGCCCGCCGAAGCCCACGCTGACGCCGAGCACGGTCGGCAGGCGTGGCCGGTCGCCGGTACCCGTCCGGAGCAGCACCACCAGGAGCGGCACGATGGCGACCAGGAGTGCGGCCACCCCGGAGGAGACCGCGATCGAGGGCGGGCCCGATTCGGCCAGCACCACCAGGCCGTTGCCGCCGGCGAGCAGGAGTACACCGACCAGTGCCGCCGAACCCAACTGGCGCCGGTTCACCCGCAGCCCGCCCGCGCCGCGCCGGATCCGGAGCACCAGCACGAGAACCCCGGCGGCGACCACGAACCGGGCGGCCGCCGAGAGCAGCGGCGGAAGGGTCTCCACCGTGATCCGGATTCCGAGGTAGGTGGAGCCCCAGACCACGTAGACAATGGCCAGGGCCATCCAGATCAGCGCTGACCGGTTCGGCATCCCGGTCGCGGCACCCGCCGGCACCGGCACCAGGGCCGCCGGTTGGCCGGCCGGGGCTGCGCCAGCAGGCGAGATTGGCGCGGTTCCGGGAGGCGGGCTCATTGGGGGGTCACGCTACGGTGACCAGAGCAATCCCGTCGAAGGCGAGTGGCGAGCCTCTCACCGCTCCGTACCAGGAGGACAGTCGATGGTCAATTACGGACCGCCCGGCGGGCCGTATCCCGGCCCTCCGTCGGAGCCGTGGCCTGACCCGACCCGACAGGCCGATGACGAGTACGGCCAGCCAGCCGACCCCTGGGGCGATCACGACCAGCCGGGCGGCCACGGTCACTGGGGTGGAGGGCAGTCGTCGGCGCCGCCGGCCGGACCCGGCTCCCCGGTCAGCTACCCCGGATATCAGCCGACGCCGCAGCAGCCCGGTGGGTCCGTACCCTTCGCCGCCCCGCCAGCGGCCTGGACGCCGCCGCCGTCCGGTTCGGACCCGATCTGGGCACCACCGGCCGGGGATCCGAACTGGTCCACCTCCGCCCCCGAGCCGCCCCCGAAGGGACGGAGAGGCCGGGCGTTCGTCGGGATAGTCGTCGCGCTGGCCCTGATGGTGGTCGGAGGTGCGGCCATCGGCGTCTACCTGTTCGAAGGGGATCAGTCGACTCCGGAAACCCAGCCGACCAGCGGGCCGAGCACCGGGCCGGCCGACCAGCCCACGGCGTCGGCCCAGCCGGCGCCGACCAGCACGGCAGCCGAGCCGTCCACCGACGCGCGGTTCGTCAAGGCCGGGCAGTGTGTGGCGAACGAGGGCACGGAGGACGCGCCCAGCCTGGCCATCACCATCTGTGCGCCGCAGACCTTCGAGGTGCTCGCCCGGTACAACGGCGCCACGACCGGCGCCACCGACGCCAAGGCGAAATGCGCGAAGGTGCAGAACTACACGAACTTCTACTTCTTCAACAGCGAGCTCGACGAACTGGACTTCGTGCTCTGCCTCAGGAAACGATAGCTTTCGAGGCGGTTCCGTCCGGTATCCCGAGTATCCCTAACATCCCGAGAACGTAAGCGGAGGCTCCACGACCCGCCGCAGCGTACGACTCCGCGCCCACCCCACGGGTGTACCAGCCATCCCAGCTGCCGTACGACCACCCGGAACGCGCGGCCCGACCCTGGAGAACGATGTCGATCTACGGATCACCTGCCCCACGTCAGCCCGACGACCCCAACGAGCCTCCCGTTGGGGTCGTCGGGCTGACGTGGGGCAGGTGATCCGTAGAT
>NZ_JADPUN010000034.1 GCF_015690345.1 Plantactinospora alkalitolerans
CCCGGGTCACCTCGTCGGCGAACGACGAGAGCTGGTCCACCATCGTGTTCACCGTCGACTTCAACTCCAGGATCTCACCCCGGGCATCGACCGTGATCTTCTGCGACAGGTCGCCCTTCGCCACCGCGGTGGAGACCTGCGAGATGTTCCGGACCTGTGAGGTGAGGTTGCCGGCGAGCTGGTTCACGTTCTCGGTCAGCGCCCGCCAGGTGCCGGAGACTCCGCGTACCTGGGCCTGACCGCCGAGCTTGCCCTCGATGCCGACCTCCCGGGCCACCCGGGTCACCTCGTCGGCGAACGACGAGAGCTGGTCCACCATCGTGTTCACGGTGTCCTTCAGCTCCAGGATCTCGCCCTGGGCGGCCACCGTGATCTTCTGGCTCAGGTCACCCCGGGCGACCGCCGTGGAGACCTGGGCGATGTTCCGGACCTGCGCGGTCAGGTTCGACGCCATCGAGTTGACGCTGTCGGTCAGGTCCTTCCAGGTGCCGGCGACATTGGGTACGTCGGCCTGGCCGCCCAGTTTCCCCTCGGTGCCCACCTCGCGGGCCACCCGGGTCACCTGCTCCGCGAACAGCCGCAGGGTGTCGGTCAGCCCGTTGATCGTGTGCGCGAGTTCGGCGACCTCGCCCTTGGCGGAGACGGTGATCTTCTGACTCAGGTCGCCGCGGGCCACCGCCGTCGAGACCTGGGAGATGGAGCGCACCTGGTAGGTCAGGTTGGACGCCATCGTGTTCACCGAGTCGGTGAGGTCCTTCCAGGTACCGGCCACACCCCGGACGTCGGCCTGGCCGCCCAGTTCACCCTCGGTGCCCACCTCCCGGGCCACCCGGGTCACCTCGTTGGAGAACGACGAGAGCTGGTCCACCATCGTGTTCACGGTGCGCCCGATTCGCAGGTACTCGCCGCGCAGCGGCCGTCCGTCGATCTCCAGCGCCATGTGCTGGGAGAGATCGCCGTCGGCGACGGCCACGATGACCCGGGCGATCTCGGTGGTCGGTCGACCCAGGTCGTCGATGAGCGAGTTGATCGCCCGCTGCCCCTCGACCCAGGCGCCGTCCAGCCCCTCCTCGTCCAGCCGCTCGGTGAGCCGGCCGTCCCGCCCGACGATCCGGCTGATCCGCCGGAGGTCGAGATGCTGCCGTTCCTGTACGGACACCACCTCGTTGAAGGCGTCGGCGACCTCGCCGGCAGCACCGGCCCGGCGCGGAAGTCGTACCTTGAAGTCGCCACGGCGGACCCGCCGCAACGCTTCGGCGAGTTCGCTGAGCAGCGCCGCGTCCTCGGCCGCGGACCGTTCCTCGGCAGAGATCTGTTTGGCCGTGGTCATCGTTCCTCGCTCAGGTTCGAAGGAGGTGGGTCATTACTCGCGAGCCCGCGCCCATCAGGTGGCCCCGGATGCGTCCCGGTACGCCTCGACGGCGCCGCTCCGGCGCGACCACACCCATCATTGTGCCTGTCGGGCGGGAAATACCACCCTGTGCCGCGCGCCGGACGTCGAGATACGAGCGGATGATCAACTGAGGGGTAAAGCCGGCAGAAGGGTCAAGTCGGGCGAGGACCAGCGTAGCGCGGGCCAGACCCGGCCGACCCGCCGCCCGAGCGGGGCACTGAGCTACGCCGCCCGGATAGGGTGGCCTGGATCTCGGATCGTGGAGGATGCGAAGCGTGCCAGCGGAGGCGGGCGGTACGGGGACCGGCGGCGCGGACGACCAGCTGCGCCGGGTACGGCTGCCCGCCGACCGGCGTACACCCGCGGCGGCGCGCGCTCTGGTCCGGTCGGTGCTCGCCGACGCCGGGCTGGAGGAGCTGCTCAACGAGGCCCTGCTGCTGACCACCGAACTCTCCACGAATGCGGTGGAGCATGCCCGGACCGAGTTGGACATCGAGGTCGTGGCGGACGAGTCGGGGTTGACCGTCACCGTCTCCGACTTCGCGGCCGGACCGATCGACGACGTGACGGCACGGCCGAAAAATGACTTGACGGACATTTCGCAGGTGTCGGAGCGGGGACGTGGCCTACTCCTCGTCGACCACTTCGCCAGTCGCTGGGGCACCACCCACCAGGCCACCGGAAAGGGCGTCTGGTTCCGGCTGGACCGCAAGAGCCACTCCAGTCCGGCCGGCCGCCAACCCGACACACCGCACCGGGTCGCCAGCGGCACCGGCAGTGGCCAGGCGGGTCCGTCCGCGCCGAGCGCCGGGGCGATGAGCGCGCTGATGCAGACCGCACCGGACCCGTACGCGGACGATCCACTCCCCGCCTTCGCCGCCGACCTGCTGGTACGGGTCGGTGACATGGTCGGGGCGGCCGGCGGTGCGGTACGACTGGACCGGGGCGACGGCGCCGGTTGGCAACTGCTCGCCCGGTACGGTCGGCAACCCCGACCCGGCGACGAACTGCTCCGGGTGCCGTTGACGGTGCACCGGCCGTACGCCGGAGAACTGGAACTCGACGCCGCGCCCTCCGGCTACGCCCGGCCGCTCGCCGCCCTGGTGGCGGAACGGCTCTCCCTGCACCTGGAGAACGACCGGCTGCGCCGCACCGACATCCGCCGGCAGACCTGGCTCACGTTCCTCGCCGAGGCGAGTGAACTGCTCGCCCAGTCCCTCGATGTCGACCTGACGATGGCGCTGATCCCCCAGCTCGTGGTTCCCCGGCTCGGACAGTGGTGTGCCGTGCACACGGCCGACGAGTGGGGCCGGCTGCGGCTGGCGGCGGCGACCCACGCCGACGAGGCGGTGCTGCCGCAGTTGCACAAGACGCTCAAGGAGGACGGTCCCGAGTCGGTGCAGGCGCGGCTGCGTGAGGCGTCCCGCAGCCAGGGACAGGTGCCGATCGGGCCGCCGATGGACGGTTTCGCCATCCCGCTGGTCGCCCGGGGCCAGCGTCTCGGCACCCTGGCCGTCGGCCGGCACCAGCGGCACCGGCACGATCCCGACGAGGTCGCGGTGCTGGAGGACGTGGCCCGGCGGGCCGCGCTGGCCATCGAGAACGCCCGGATCCACGACGAGCGCCGCAAGGTCGCCCAGACCCTCCAGCAGTCGTTGCTGCCCCCGGTGCTGCCGGTCGTCGACGGCATCGGGTTCGCCGCCGAGTACGTGCCGACCGGCGACGCCGCCGATGTCGGCGGCGACTTCTACGACGTGGTGCCGCTGCCCGACGACCGCTGGATGGTGGTCGTCGGGGACGTCTCCGGCAAGGGCGTCCAGGCGGCCGCCGTGACCGGCCTGGTCCGGGACGTGATCCGGGTACTGGTCGGGGACGGTCGCCCGCTGCCGGACGTGTTGACCCGGCTCAACGAGACTCTGGTCGAGCGGGGCAGCGGCCGGTACTGCACGCTCGCAATGGCGGCCGTGGACCGGGAGCCCGGTGGTCGGCTCACCGTCTCGCTGTACCTGGCCGGTCACGACCGGCCGGTCTTGGTCCGCGCCGACGGTCCCGCGTCGTTCGTCGGGGCCGGTGGTACGGCACTCGGCCTGCTCGACTCGATCGCCTCACCGGTCGCCGAGGTGCATCTCGACGCCGGCGACGCGCTGGTGTTCTACACCGACGGGGTGACCGAGCGGCGGCGCGGCCGGGAACTCTTCGGCGTCGAGCGGCTCCGGGACGCGGCGGCCCCGCTCGCCGGCTACTCGGCCGACGTGATGGCGGCCCGGCTGCGCAACACGGCGATCAACTTCTCGGTCGAGTCGCCCCGGGACGACATCGCGATCCTGGTGCTGCGCAACGACTCGCTCGGCTGACGACGCGACTCGCTCGGCCGACAACGCGTGCTCGGCCGACAACGCGTGCTCGGCCGACGACGCGCTCGGCCGACGACGCGTGCTCGTCCGGACGCAGCCGGCCCGTGGGACGTAGGAAACCTTCACGCCGGGCCGCCCCGCAAGTCAAGCATTTACATGTTTAGATCGACTGACTACCATCATCCTTACTGCGTACGCAATGAACCGATCATTCCTTGCCCTGCTCTGGGAAGGTTGGGATCTTGCGATCAATCCGGTTCCTCGTCGGCCTGACGGCCGCCCTCTGCACGACCCTCGCGGCGACGCTCGTGGTAGCGACGCCGGCTCACGCCGCTCCGGTGTTCAAGGCACCATTCCCCTGTGGACAGCGGTGGACCTACAGCCATCACAGCGCCGAGGTACGCCTGGCGCTGGACTTCGTCCGCTCCGACGGCGGCGGCACCGCCGGCACTCCGGTGCTCGCCTCCGCCCCCGGCACCGCCCGGCGTTACTACCAGGCCGGCGGGGCCGGCAACTACATCGTGATCACCCATGGTGGCGGCTGGACGACGTACTACTTCCATCTCGCCGCGTTCTCGGTGGCGGACGGTGCCACGGTCGGTCAGGGCCAGCAGATCGGCACGACCGGCAGCACCGGGAACACCACCGGCGCCCACATCCACTACGAGCAGTTGTACAACGGGGCCGGGCAGACCATCGTGATCAACGGGTCCTCCCTCGCGCCGTACCCCGGGTCGTACAACCAACGGCACCTGACCAGTGACAACGGGTGCGGCGGCGGCACCGCCTTCTGGACCTGGGGAACCGGCGTACGGGTCCGCACCGACGCCCTGCTCGCGGCCCCGACCTTGACCACCCTGGCCGGGCCGACCCTGGTGTACGTGCTCTGCCAGAAGCAGGGCGACACGGTGACCGCCGACGGCTACACCAACAACTGGTGGTCCCGACTTCGGGATCAGAACGGGTTCATGACGAACATCTACATCGACCATCCCGCCGCCCAGCTACCCGGGGTGCCCATCTGTTGACCGGATCCGGCCCGATCGGGACGCCGATCGGGCCGGGACCCGCCCGCCCCCACCGCACCGACAGCGACCCGGGACCGGTCAGATCCCACCCGGATAACGCCCCGGGGCCAGCCGACCCGCCGGATCGAACCGCTCCTTCACCTGGCGCAGCAACGGCAGATCCGGCAGCTCGCCCCAGAGGTCGACCGCCTCCCGTACCGCCTGCGGCGCGGCGACCACCACGCACCGACCCGCCCGGGCCCGCAACACCGCACGTACACCGTCCAGGATCGCCGCGACCCGCCCCGGTGGTGTCGTGGCCGGAAGTGCCGCGTGCACGACGCCGAGCCCGGCCGAACCACGCACCGGAATGGGCGCACCGGCCGCGTCGCGCAGCGCGTAGACGGCGGCATGCAGGTCACCGATCGGCGCCTCCATCCGCAGCGCCACGTCGTCGGGACGGAACGGATAGCGGCGCCACCACTGCGGCGGGGCAGTCGCGCCCTCGGCGTCGCCGCCGAGCAGACCGGTCAACCGGGTCACCCGCTCGGCCACCTCGGCAGGGCCGCCCTCCAACAGCACGGTGAGAGTGCCCGAACCGCCATCGCCCCGCCGGCCATGCCGCCCCGGGCCACCCTGGGTACCGGGTCGGCCCTGCTCCGGATCACCGGACCGGCTCGGGCCGCCGGGCGGGCCGCCTGTGCCGCCGAACCAGCCACGACCTCCCGGCCCGCCGCCACCGCCCCCGGAAACACCAGGCTCCGCACCCGCGACCTCAGGCCGGGCGGCCGGCAGGTCCACCTCGATCGCCGTCGGACGCAGGTCGGTGGCGAGGATCCCGCGCACCAGGTCGTGCACCTCCAGCGGAGTCCAGACCGACCGGCTCACCCAGACCCGGCTCGCCGGAATCGGCTGCACCCGCAGGGTGGTCGAGACCAGCACGCCAAGCGCGCCCTGCGATCCGCAGAGCAGCTGGGTGATCTCCCCGTCGACCGGTCGGCCGCCGGCACCACTCCCGCCCCCGGGCGGCGCCGCCGCCGTTCCGGCATGCGCGAGCACGCCGGAGGCGTCGACGAAACTGACCCCCACAAGTTGGTCGCAGGCGGTGCCGTGCAGGTGGCGCAGCGGACCGCTCTCACCGGCCGCCACCACGCCCCCGATGGTCGCCCCGATCGAGGGAGCGTCGAGCGGCAGCCGGAGACCGGCCCGCGCCAGGATGGCCTCGGCGGCGCGGACCGGCGTACCGGCGCCGATCTCGGCGACCAGACCGTCGGCCGGGCGGTGCCACACCCCGGCCAACCGCCCGGTGTCCAGCACGATGTCCACCTGGGACGGCGTGGCACCCCAGTCGAGTTTGGTGCCGGCACCCCGGGCGACCACCGAGAGGTCGTACTCGGCGGCAAGCCGAACCACCTCGGTGGCCGCGGCCGGGGTGCCGGGCACGGCGACCCAGCGGGCCACGGCCCCGGCCACGTCATCGGCCGCCCCCGCGGGCCGAGCGAACCGGGCGCCACAGATGCCCGCGAGCCGCCGCGCGATGTCGGCGCTGCCGCGCCGCTGCATTCCCATGTCCGCCACCTTGGTCATCGTACACATGTACTAATTTTCGGCAACGGCCCGGTGCGGGCCGGGCCGCCGTCCGAGCGGTAACGTGGCCGGGTGAACACTGAGACGACCGCCGCGCCCGTCGCCAAGCGGGTGCCTGCCGAGCGCACCCACCACGGCGACACGGTGATCGACGAGTACGCCTGGCTCGCCGCGAAGGACGATCCGGAGACGATCGCCTACCTGACCGCGGAGAACGCCTTCACCGAGCAGAGCACAGCGCGGCTCGGCACGCTGCGGGAGACGCTGTTCAACGAGACGAAAGGGCGCACCAAGGAGACCGACCTCTCGGTGCCCACCCGGAAGAACGGCTACTGGTACTACACCCGCACGGTCGAAGGCGAGCAGTACGGCATCCACTGCCGGCGCGCGGCGCCGGACGGCGAGACGGATCCGCCGATGCCGGACGACGGTACGCCGATCCCCGGCGAGCAGATCCTGCTGGACGGCAACGCCCTGGCCGAGGGGCACGACTTCTTCGCCCTGGGCGCCTTCGACATCAGCCCGGACGGCCGCTGGCTCGCCTACTCCACGGACTTCGACGGCGACGAACGCTTCACCCTGCGGGTCAAGGACCTCGCCACCGACGAGGTGCTCGGCGACGAGGTGCCGGACACCTTCTACGGCAGTGCCTGGTCGGCCGACGGTTCCACCCTGTTCTACCTCACCGTCGACGAGAGCTGGCGGCCGTACCGGGTCTGGCGGCACACGGTGGGGACCCCGGCCGACGCCGACGAGATCATCTACCAGGAGGAAGACGAGCGGTTCTGGGTAGGCGTCGAACTGACCCGCTCGGAGAAGTTCATCGTCATCGAGGCGCACAGCAAGGTGACCAGCGAGGTACGGGTCATCCCGGCCGCGAACCCGACCGGGGCGCCGGCCGTGATCGCGCCCCGGCGACAGGGCGTCGAGTACTCCATCGAGCACCACGGGCACCGCTTCCTCGTCCTGCACAACGACGGCGCGGAGGACTTCGCGCTCGCGTACACCTCGGCCGACGCACCGGGTGACTGGGTGCCGATGATCGAGCACACCCCCGGTACCCGGCTGGAGGCCGTCGACGCCTTCGCCAACCACATCGTGGTGTCGCTGCGCACCGCCGGCCTGACCGGAATCCGGGTGCTGCCGGTCGGCAGTACGGACTCGTACGACATCGACTTCCCGGAGCCGCTCTACAGCGTCGGACTGGACAGCAATCCGGAGTACCAGACCAACACGATCCGGCTGCACTACGCCTCCCTGATCACACCGGACTCGATCTTCGACTACGACCTGGTGACCCGGGCGATGGTGCTCCGCAAGCGCAAGCCGGTGCTTGGCGACTTCGACCCGGCCGGGTACGAGCAGCACCGCGACTGGGCGCTGGCCGACGACGGAACCAGGGTGCCGATCTCCCTGGTCTGCCGGGCCGGAACGCCCCGGGACGGCTCGGCGCCCTGCGTGCTCTACGGCTACGGGTCCTACGAGGCCAGCATGGACCCGTGGTTCTCCATCCCGCGGCTCTCCCTGCTGGACCGGGGCGTCGTCTTCGCCGTCGCACACATCCGGGGCGGCGGCGAAATGGGTCGCCGGTGGTACGAGACCGGCAAGATGCTGAGCAAGAAGAACACCTTCACCGATTTCGTGGCCGCCGCCCGACACCTGGTGAAGGCCGGCTGGACGTCATCGGACCGGCTGGTCGCCCGGGGCGGCTCGGCCGGCGGGCTGCTGATGGGCGCGGTGGCGAACCTGGCGCCGGACGCCTTCGCCGGCATCGTCGCGCAGGTGCCGTTCGTCGACCCGCTCAACTCGATCCTCGACCCGTCGCTGCCGCTGACCGTCACGGAGTGGGAGGAGTGGGGCAACCCGCTCGCCGACGCCGAGGTGTACGGGTACATGAAGTCGTACTCCCCGTACGAGAACATCGCCCCGGTGGACTATCCGGCGATCCTCGCCGTCACCAGCCTCAACGACACCCGGGTCCTCTACCACGAGCCGGCCAAGTGGATCGCCCGGCTCCGCGCCACCGCACCCCAGGGCTCGTACCTCCTCAAGACGGAGATGGGCGCCGGACACGGCGGACCGAGCGGGCGCTACGACTCCTGGAAGGAGGAGGCGTTCGTCGCCGCCTGGATCCTGGACCGCTTCGGCCTCGCATCCTAAGGATTTGGGGTGTAAGGAAGGGCCCCTTCTTATCGCTTTCTGTAGAAGAAGGGCCCCTTCCTAACACTCGGCTGAGGGAGGGGTGAACGCAGGGCCCCGGCAATGTCGTCAGGTGGTGCCGAGGTTCCGTGGTCGGGTTGAGGCACCGGCCACCAGCGCCTGGGCCGTATCGGTCCACCAGTAGAGGACTTCCCGGCCCGACCGGCGCTTCTGGAGCAGACCTGCTTCGGTCAGCACACGCAGGTGACCACCGACCGTGCCGAGCGGCAGTCCGGTCGCGGCGACCACCGCCGTCGTGCTGACCGGCTCGGCCGCCTGCAGCAGAATTACGCTCCGCGCGTTCCCGAGCAGACGGCGCAGAGGGGCCGGCGTATCGAGATACATCTCAGCGAAGATGCCGGTTACCGGATAGACGATTCCGAAGCGGTCGGGCAGCCTCCAGGAGACCCAGCCTCCCCGGCAGTGAGCCGCGAAGAACCTCAGCTCTCCGCCCCGCACGTCATACGGCGGGTAGGGCCGCTCCTCGACCTGTAGCCGGCCGTCGCCGAGCCAGCGCATGCCCGGCCGCATGTCGTTGAAGACCCCGGACCATCCGTCCCTGCCCAGACGGGAGATCCGGGACACCACATCGGCGCGCAGCACCGATTGCCGGCGCGGCCAGTCCGCCTCAATCGTGTGGTGCCAGACCCAGCGCAACAGAGCGGCCGTCCGGCTCGCTAGACCTGTACTCCGTAGGTCCGGGGCCAGCGGGGAACGCACAAGGGCCAAGTCCTCACGAATCCGCTCGTCCGGCAGCGACTCCAGTACCAGGAGCTCGTCGTCCAGCGTCATATCCGGACGAGCAGGCGGCACCGTCAGGAAGTCAGCCATCCAGAAGGATGAGATCGCGTGCGCCACGATGGCCGCGGTCACCGGATCGCCGTCGAGATAACCGTGGAATGCGTCGACGTGCTGGTCCCGCCAGGCCCGGTGCCACGGAAGCGGCTGTCCTCGGCGCAGGATATTTAGCGCGCCCAACATCTCGGTGAGCTGTGACGTGCCGAAACGCGCCTGCGCCATCACTTCGGCGTCGACCAGCAACACCGCCACGTTTCGCCTCCAGTCGAAACTCTAGGGGGGCGCTCCAGGGCGCTGCAGGCTCCTGGCCATGCAACCCCACCTCCGGCCGAGCGACCTGACGAGCCTGGGCGCGCGGAACTTCAGGGCTCTTTGGACCGGTAGCGCGTTCACCAACTTAGCCGACGGCGTCGTCAAGCTGACCCTGCCACTGATAGCCGTCTCGATGACGGACTCCCCAGCGCTGGTCGCCGGTATCACCCTGGCCAACACCCTGCCCTGGCTGTTGCTCTCGCTGCCCGCCGGCGCCCTGGCCGACCGGGTTGACCGACGGCGCCTGATCATGACGATGGCCGCCGTGCGGGCCCTGCTCCTTGCCGCCCTCGTGAGTGGCATCCTCGCGGAAATGCTGTCGCTGGCCGGTCTGTACGCGGGAGCGCTGCTCCTCGGCGCCGCCGAGGTGTTCGCGGATACGACCCGGATGTCGGTCGTGCCGATGGTCGTGCCCCGCAACCGTATGGAATCCGCGTTCGCGAGGTTGACCGCGACCGAGACCGTGGCCAACGAGTTCATCGGGCCGCCTCTGGGCGGCCTGCTGGCCGCCGCTGGGCTGGCCGTCGCGCTCGGTGCCAGCGGCGTGGGCTACGCAGCCGCGCTGCTCGCCTTGGCGGTCATGACCGGCCGCTACCGCAGCAACCGCATCCCCAGCTCGGCTGCGGGCGCGTCCGGCCTGTGTGCCGACATCCGGGAAGGCGTCCGATACGTGTGGCGGGAGAGAGTTCTGCGGACTCTACTGTTGGTGGCCGGCGTGGCGAGTGGATGCTGGGCGGCCTGGATGGCGGTCATCGTTGTCTATGCGGTCGCACCCGGACCTATGGACCTGAGTCGCTTCGAATACGGACTACTGATCGGCGCCCTGGGAGTCGGCGGCGTCGTGGGCGCCTCCGCAGCTCCCACGCTCACCCGCCGGCTGGGACGGCAGGTCGTCCTGGCCACGTCGATGGCTTGCCTCGTTGTCCTGCTGGCAGCGCCAGCGATCTCCTCGTCCCCCCTGCTGATCGCGGTGACGACCTTCCTGGGTGGCGCCGGCACCGGCGCTTGGAACGTCACCTACAGTTCGCTGCGCGCGCTCGTCGTGCCCGACGAGATGATGGGGCGCTACAGCGGGGTCAGTCGCCTGACAAGTTGGGGATCCATGCCAATCGGGGCTCTGGCCGCCGGCCTCACCGCGGAACTCATCAGCCTGAGAGCGGTCTTCTGGGGCGGAACAGCGATCTGCGTTCTCGCGCTCGCCGCGACGTTACGGACGGTGACATCGTCCGAGTTCCGACAGGTCGAGACCCGCTGACCTGTTCGGCATCACCTAGTTGTACTGCCCAGGGACGTTGGTCAACCTGGTGATGGGTGGCCGGCCGCCGATGGCGGTGTGGGGTCGGTGGTGATTGTAGTGATGGAGCCAGGCGGGTAGAGCTGCTCGGCGGGCGTGCTCTGAGCTGTAGAAACGGCGTAGGGCCCAACCGTCGGTCATGGTGCGGTGGAACCGTTCCACCTTGCCGTTGGTCTGGGGCCGGTAGGGGCGGGTCTTCTTCGGCTTGATGCCAAGTTGGTGGCACGCGTCGCGCCAGGCGTGTGACTTGTAGGCAGAGCCGTTGTCGCTCAGGACGCGTTCGACGGTGACACCGCGCTCGGTGAACCAGGCCACGGCGTTGCGCAGCACGTCGATCGCCGTGGTGGCGGTCTCGTTGTCGCGAATCTCGGCGTAGGCGACGCGGGAGTGGTCATCGATGACGGTGTGCACGAATGCGGTGCCGATGCGGGGGTGGTGGTGGGTGTTGCGGATGCCGGTGCGTCGGGCTGTGGCTTGGCGGTGGCGCTCGCCCTGGGCGCGGCCGACGTATCGCCAGCCACCGCCGTCGGGGACGTTGCCGTACTTCTTGACGTCGACGTGCAGCATCGCGCCGGGTCGGTCGTGCTCGTAGCGGCGGATCGGCTCGCCGGTGGCGCGGTCGATGTGTGACAGGCGGTTGATCCGGCAGCGGGTCAGCACGGCGTGCACGGTCGAGGCCGGCATCGCCAGCTGGCCGGCGATCTGCACCGGGCCGAGCCGCTGTTTCCAGCGCAGGTGCACGATCTTGCGCACCACCGGCCGGGCCGTTCTGGTCGGGCTGTGGTGAGGTCGCGACGACCGATCTGTCATCGCGGCCGCACCATGCTCGGCGTACCGCACGGCCCAGCGTTTCGCGGTCGGCCAGGCCACGTCGTAGCGTTCCGCGGCACGGGCGACCGGCCAGCCCTCGTCCACGATCAGACGCGCCAGACGCAGACGTGCGCGCGGGGTCAAGGCAGCGTTAGCGTGGGACACGAAGGCCTCCTGGTTGGCGGAGCGGTTCCTAGACAGCTCCACTCCACAACCGGAGGCCTTCGCCTACCTACGACATCAGATCGTGTCGTCACACAATCTCGACCAACCTCCCTGGGCAGTACACCTAGTCGACCTTGCTCGCACCCTGGGATGAACGCACGACGATGCCGACGGCGAAGCGGTGCGCGCGCGGTCCTCAGAGGAGGTCCCGGTCGCGGAGCAGGGCCAGCCACGCCGCAGGTACGCATTCCGGCAGGTTGCGCTCGAAGTCGACCATCTCCCAGTCGGCGGCGTACACGACGAAGTCGTTGCTGACGGGCACGATGCCGGCCCAGTCCTGGGTGTTCAGCTCGGCGGCGGCCGCGCAGAGCAGCCGCCGCCCGCGCTCGTTCACCCCGCTCGTCGCCGGCCCGTCGACATCGGAGTCGGCATCGGCATCGGAGTCGGCGTCTACATCGGCGTCGGCGTCGGCATCGACATCGGCGTCGGCGTCGGCGTCGGCGAGGGTCAGTTCCTGGCGGAGCAGCCGGGCGGTCTCCGCCGCCTCGTAGAAGTCGACGGGCGCCAGCCCACGCAGGTCGCAGGGATTCCAGAGTACGAACGTGTCGTCCTCGGCCTCATCCTCGGCCTGCGCGACCAGCCAGTCGTACCGGTCGGATTCGAATCCGACGTGCACGCTCACCCCGATCGGATCCGCCGCCAGGTAGCCCAGGGCCACGGCGTACACCGGCTCGTCGATCGCCATCGCCCGGAGCACCGCCGGTACCTGCCGAACCAGTTCCCGCCGTACCGTCTCGACGGCTTCGTCGAGGGTGAAGCCGGCGGGCGGGCGTTCGTACCTCAGCTCGGTTCGGGGCTCCGCCGGGCCGGCCCAGGCGACCTCCAACCGGGACAGGCCGGCGTCGTCGTACCGGGCGTGGATCGTCTGGTACGGCGCCAGCGGGCGCAACCGGCCGTCCGGCTTGTCGGCCCTCTTGGCGTGGTACGCCACGATCCGGGTCACCCGGTCGTCGGTGTACCCGTACTCCTCGCAGCCGCCGCCTCTGGTCGCGACAGTCGTCGCGGAACCGATCCGTTCCGCCTCGAACCGGTACTCGTGCAGGTAGATCGGCTCGCCACCGGCGCGGAAGTGTGCCGCCGTCACCCGTCCGGGGCCGGCCAGGTGGTCGCGGAACGTTTCGTAGTACAGCGTTCCGTCGAGGTCGCCGCTGTACTCCTCCAGCACCACGGGGCGGCCGTCGGAGTCGAACCCGATCCGGTGGTGGTCGCGGTCCGGCGGTGGGCGCCCCGCGAGCCGACGCCCCGGCCGGGACAGGTCCCGCTCGTACCAGAGTGGACGGAGGTCGTACGCCTCCGCGCTGTACCACTCCCACCGACGTACGAGGGCGTGCGCGGTCTGCCGGCGGTGGTCGTACTCCTCGCGGAGCCGCGCGAATCGCGCGTCGAGGTCGGACAGCGCGGGCGGGGACGTCTCCGGAACCGACATCCGCGAGATGCTACCGACCTGTCCCGACTTTTCTTTTAGTTAACAACCTTGCAAGAAAGCGCTCTCTGGCGTAGAAACATTTACATGCGTACCCGCCGAGCCACCCTCGTCCTGGCCCTGCTCGCCGCGACGCTGGTGGTCACCCCACCCAGCCCGGCCAGCGCGGAGCCGGGCGCGCTCACCTGGAGCGACGAGTTCAACGCACCGGCCGGCACCGCACCCGACGGCAACAAGTGGAAGCACGACATCGGCGGCGGTGGCTGGGGCAACAACGAGCAGCAGTACTACACCAACAGCACCAGCAACGCCGCCCACGACGGCAACGGCAACCTGGTGATCACCGCCCGCCGGGAGAACCCCGCCAACTACAACTGCCACTACGGCCGCTGCCAGTACACCTCGGCCCGGCTACTCACCGCGGACCGGTTCAGCCAGACCTACGGCCGGTTCGAGGCGCGGATGAAACTGCCGCGCGGCCAGGGCATCTGGCCGGCGTTCTGGATGCTCGGCGGCATGCCCTGGCCAGACATGGGCGAGATCGACATCATGGAGAACATCGGTCGGGAGCCGGGCAACCTCTACGGCACCCTGCACGGCCCGGGCTACTCCGGCGGCAGCGCGATCAGCTCCCGCTACACGCTCCCCGGCGGCCAGGCATTCGCCGACGCCTTCCACACCTTCGCCGTGGACTGGGCACCCGACTCGATCACCTGGTACGTCGACGGCATCCAGTACGCCCGCAAGACCCCCGCCGACCTGAACGGCGGCCGTTGGGTCTTCGACCATCCGTTCTTCATGATCATGAACATCGCGGTCGGCGGCTACTGGCCCGGCTACCCGGACGGCAGCACCACGTTCCCGCAGCAGATGCTGGTCGACTACGTACGGGTCTGGGGCTGGAACACCGGCGGTGGCGGCAACCCCGGCACCGGCAACCAGCTCATCGGGATCGGCAACAAGTGCGCCGACGTCCCCGGCGCGAACCCGGCCGACGGCACCCAGTTGCAGATCTGGGACTGCAACGGCACCGGCGCCCAGCAATGGACCTTCACCGGCGGCACGGTCCGGGCGCTCGGCAAGTGCATGGACGTGGCGAACGGCTCCACCGCGAACGGCGCCAACATCCAGATCGTCGGCTGCAACGGCAACCCGGCCCAGCAGTTCGTCCTCAGCGGGGCCGGTGACCTGGTCAACCCCCAGGCGAACAAGTGTGTCGACGTGCGCGACCGGAGCACCGCCAACGGCGCCAAGCTCCAACTCTGGGACTGCACCGGTGCCGCCAACCAGAAGTGGCGGCGCGGCTGAAGGAGTTCCAGCGGTGTGGGCCAGGAGTAGCGGGGGAACTAGCTGGCCCACACCTACCGGGGAGAAGGCATGACCGATCTACTGGGGTCCGATCTGCCGCTCGCGGCGGCGAACGTACTCGCCGACAAGAAGTCACCGGTCTCCGGAACGTTCGACGCGATCTTCGCAGTCGCGTGGGTCCTCGCCGTGATCTTCCTCGTCTACGTAGCGGTGAAGCGGCGCCGCTGAGCCTGGACGTATACCCAGCCCCACCTCGAACCGGCCGGCTACGGGTAGTGCGACCCGGGTACGCCGAATGATCTTCTCGTTGCCATGAACCTGTCCCGACCCGCGCGGATCGGCGCGCTCTGCTGGATGCTGGCCGCGCCGCTCTTCCTGGCCGCCAACGTGATCGTCGGTCTCCGCTGGACCCGGCCGCCGTTCAGCTGGGCCGAACACAACATCAGCGACCTCGGCAACGTGGGCTGTGGGATCTGGGACACCACCCGTCCCCGATACGTCTGCTCGCCCTGGCACGACGGCATGAACGTGTCGGTGCTGGTCACCGCGATGCTGCTGGCCGCCGGAACGGTACTCACCTGGCACGTCGCCGGTTCCGGCCGCCGGGCGCGGGCGGCCCAGTCGCTGCTGCTGCTCGGGGCCGTCGGGTACGCCTTGGCAGCCGCCTACCCCGCCGACGTCGACGAGAACGCGCACGTCCTCGGCGCGTTGCTGATCATGGGCATGGGCAACCTCGGCCTGCTTCTCGCCGCCCTCGCCCCGCGCGCCACGACCCTCGGCCGGCTACGGGCGCTGACCCTGCCCATGGCGTTGCTCGCGCTCGCCGGTACGACGCTGTTCTTCACCCAGCACGGGCTCGGTCTCGGTGTCGGCGGAATGGAACGCGTCGCCGTGTTCCCACTCCCGGTCTGGGCCTGCTGCGTCGGCGTCATCGCCCAACGGCTTCCGGCGCCCCACCATTCCCGATCCGCCGCCGAGGAGAGCACGCGGCGGTAAAGTTGGCCTCCGGCCACCTCCGACTGGCACATGACCTGCCTGGAGGCAGTCAAATGGACACCGACATGTTCGCGGACGCCCCGCCCAGCGAGCCACCGAGCCACCTGGTGATCGCGAACCTGATCGCCGCCTACGCCGAGTTGGTGGACGCCGGGGACTTCGTCGGACTCGCCAACCTCCTCGCCGACGCCAGTTTCACCTCGCACAGCGGCGAGCGGCTGGACGGCCGGGACGCGGTCGATCGACTGGCCCAGGAAACGCTGGTCATCTACGACGACGGCACGCCACGTACGAAGCATGTGACGACCAACCTCATCGTCGAGGTCGACGAGGCGGCCGGAACGGCGGACTCCCGTTCGTGCTTCACGGTGTTCCAGGCACTGCCCGACTTCCCACTACAGGCCGTGGCCTGCGGTCGCTACCGGGACCGCTTCGAGCGGCGGGACAGCGGGTGGCGATTCGTGGCGCGGCAGGTCAGTACGGACCTTGTCGGTGACGTGAGCCGCCACCTGCGCCGCTCCACCTGATCAGCGGGCGGGCAGTTCCCGGACGAACGCCCGCCAGGCAGCGGGTTCGAAGCTCAGCACCGGCCCGGCCGGATCCTTACTGTCCCGTACCCCGACCGCCCCGCCCAGGTTGTCGGCAACCTCCACGCACTCTCCACCGTTGCCGCTGCTCCGGCTCGACTTCTTCCAGCGCGGTTCGGTGGTCACAGTTCGTTCACCAGCTTCAGGATGAGATCGCGGGAGAGGTCACGCGGCAGCGCGACCGCTCTTACAACATCCCACGATCTCTGTAGGGCGGCAACCATCGACGATTCCGTGATGACCCGCCCTTGCAGGTGATCGTCAAGGAACGCGACGTCATCGCCGCCCTTGAAAGACGAGATCACGAACGGTCCCTGCTGGCCAGCCCAGAACCCGGCCGTCTCCGGGACCACGTGGATGAGCACCCTCGGGCGCTCGCTGAGCCGGGCCAGATGTTCAAGCTGCTCACGAAGCACCTTCGGATCACCGGTGCGCAGCGCGGCCATCCCGATCACGAAGGTGGTCAGCGGGGGATCATCTTGGTCCAGAACCGCGCGCTGCCGTTCCAGCCGAACCCCAAGGCGCTTCTCCACCTCCTCCGCACCGAGCAGGCCGCTGGCCATGACGGCTCGCGCATACGCCTCGGTTTGCAGCAGTCCTGGGACGACCAGCGGATGACACGAACGCAAGGACACCGCGTCGCGCTCGTACTCCAGCCAGGGGCGGAGCCAGACGGGCGCGTCGTCGTAGGCGGTGACCTTGGCGAGCAGCCGGCTGTAGATCCCGCCGGTCTGAAGCCCCTCGTCGATCGCCGCGACGTAGTCCTCGGTCGGTGGTCGGCCTCCGGTCTCCACCGCGCTCACGTGCGACCCGGAGTAGTTCGCGAGCTTCCCGAACTCGTCCTGGTTCATCTTCCGGGTTGCCCTGGCCGCCCGAAGTTCCGCGATCAAGAAGTCTGCCAGCATGCCCATGACCTGCCCACGCTCCCTCCATGCCCTGTCCGCCCCTACCCGGCCACACCCGACAACCCGGACGGTCGCCCAGTGTTTCGCAATGTCTACCGAACGTAGGCACCGTCCGTCCAGAGTGTCGTCAGCGGAACTGTTCGGTGACATGTGCGGCCCGGACGGAACCGCGCGGGGGCCGCCCCGGAGGTCCTTCCCCTTCCCCTGGACGGTCCCCGCTTCCAGAAGGCCGGCGGCAGGAGGCCGAGACGATGAGATGGCCACGACGTGCACCGCAGCCCGTACCATTGGCGTCCCGCCACCACCGCAACTGGCGGCGGCTCTGGCGCTACTGCCGCTGTGGACTCCGCTGGCGCTGTCCCGACGCGCTCACCCCGGCCGAGGCGTCTCCGCCCCCGGCGCTACCGCCGCAGAGGCGGGCCCGGTCGACCAACGCCAGATCGGCGGCATGGCGTACACCCGTCGGTTCCGCCACTGCCGATGATCCCGGTCGATTCGCTCCCGCCCCGGCCACCCGTAACCGCAAAGCCGTCCGGTGAGCATCGGCCAGCCCGGTCGGCCGCACGTACCACTGCGACCGCTCTGGCTCTGTCGGTCCTGTACGGCCGCGTGGCCGTGCCCGACCGCGCGCAACCGCCTGCCGGTCGAGTACCACGCCGACCCGGTCGGATTGCACCGCCACCTCGCCGCCATGCTCCAGGCCGCGATCGACGACCTCTACCGGCTCGACCCGGACCCCGGACCCGACCCGGCGATCATGTACGCCCGCTTCCTCGCCTGGGCCCAGCCACGCCTGCTCATCACCCGGGCCCGTCTCGGGGTCGACGCCGACGGCAACCGGTGTCGACCCCGAGGCGAGCCATCCTCGGCCGAGCCACGGGCAGGCGGTGAGCCGCCGGGCTGGCGCGACTGATCGTCAACGGGCGACGACCCCGCACCGGTCCGGTGCGGGGTCGCTCGTACGGAAGATCAGTGTTCTCTGCTGGTGGGCCGATTCGTGAGGGTCGGCGTCAACAGCCGCCGTCGCCGCCGCCGCAGTCGCCGCCCCCGGCCTCTTATAC
>NZ_JADPUN010000043.1 GCF_015690345.1 Plantactinospora alkalitolerans
TGGCGAACCCCAAGATCGGCGAACGCGAGGTACTGGCCGCGATGCTGGAAGCCGACGCCGGGGTGATCGCCGAACACGACGGCATCCTGCTCATCTCGGACAAGGGCTTCGCCTCCAAACCGTTCGAGCGGCAACTCGCTGCCCAGGGCATCGAGCTGCTGCGACCGTCCCGCAAGCGGGAGAAGGCCCACTACGGCGAACCGATGCTCAAGAAGGTCCGCCAACTCATCGAGTCGGTCAACGACACCCTCAAAGGCCAACTCGACCTGGAAGAACACGGCGGACGGACCTTCGAGGGCGTCGCGGTCCGAGTCGCCCAACGCCTGCTGGCCATGGCCGCCGCGATCTGGCACAACAACAAGACCGGCGCACCCGTCACCCGGTCACTGATCGCCTACGACCACTGATCCATTCGGAACTACTCGTCTAGGGGGCTACCGACACGATGCGGTCCATCGACCGCGCCTCGCAGCGGGTACGCGGTCGTGACAGACCCGGCCGTCTTGGCCAGCCGGTCAAGCAGTTCGCCGCAGTTGCGGTTCACAGCCGCCGTACGCGCAGCACACAGGTCAGCATCGGTAGGGTGAACTCGCCGTCCGCAGTCTCCGGCCTGCTCGCAAGAAAAGCGCGAATCCGGCTGAGCGTGGCCTCTCGCTCCTGTTCCGGCATGACCAGCATCCCCGCCCTCGTGGCGAGGGTCGCAACGAGAGAGTCCCCGGTGCGGCGCTGCCCGTGCGGGAACTCGGCCTGCTCCGGCGCGCCGAACCGGGCGGACACACCAGTCTTTGGAAGGTGTGCGTCGGCCGTCTCCGCGCGCCAGCTGGCGGGCGTGTCACGCGGGCCAATGGCAGCGCTTCCGCTGACCCCCGCTAGTCCGGCAACCCAATCGACCCGGTCGTCCATGACGTTCCACAGACCGGCCAGGATGCCGCCTGGTGCCAGGACCCTGGCCATCTCGGGCCCCGCGACGGCCATGTCGAACCAGTGCAGGGCGTTTCCGGCCAGCACGGCATCGACGGACGCATCCGGCAGCGGTATCGACTCGGCGCTACCCGCCAAGGCACGCAGAGCCGGCAGTGCGCGGCGCAGTTCGGTCAGCATCGCCGGGTCGGGCTCGACCGCGGTGACCTCGGCGCCCGCCGTAACCAGCGTGGCGGTGAGCTTGCCCGTTCCGGCGCCGAGGTCGAGCACCCGCAAGCCGGGCGCGGGATCGAGCGCCCAGCGCACGGCAGCTTGCGCATAGTCCGGGCGGTGTTCGGCGTACGCGGTCGCCGCTGCGCCGAACGACGAGGAGTAACGAAGCTGTTCGTCCTGGTCCACGCGACTACCCTATCGGCGCCGCGCGTTTTCGGACGGCAGCCTCTGTCGCTCCCGCATCGAGGGGACGGTCTCGTCTCCGGTACGCGTGTCGACCGCTGGTGCTGGTCCCGGTGGCGGTCATTCTGCAGGTGCGTTCGCGGCACCCTGCACCGTGATGACGACCTTTCCCGCCGGATGTCCCTGGGCGAGGTAGCGGATCGCGTCGGGCGCGTCGGCGAGGGGATAGATGCGGTCGATGACCGGGGTGATCGCGCCCGACTCGATGAGTGACGTCAGATCGGCGAGGTCCTCGTAGCGTTCCCGAGCGGCCACGCCACACACCCGAGCGCTGCCGAACAACGAAACCAGTGGCGCGGCCATCTGGCGCTGGAACCCGCCGAGCAGCCAGCCCTCGGCGTGCCCGCCGCCGACGAGGGCGATCGTCCCGCGCGGGGTGACTGCGCGCCGGAGCAGTGACAGGGGCCGGTTGCCGGCGGTGTCGATGATGACGTCGTGCCGTACGCCACCACGGTCGATCTCGTCCTGGGTGTAGTCGATGACATCCTCGGCGCCGAGGGAACGCACCAGCTCGACCTTCGCGGTGCCGCATACGCCGGTCACGATACCGCCGTGTGCCCTGACGAGTTGGACGGCGAACGAACCGACGCCCCCGGCCGCGCCGGTGATCAGTACCCGCTGCCCAGGCTTCACCCCGGCATCGCGGATGCTCTGCAGCGCCGTCACCGCCGAGATGGGCATCGCCGCCGCCTGCTCGAAGGTGAGGTTGGCGGGTTTGGGCGCCAGCCGGTGCTGTCGTGCCCTGGCGAATTCGGCGAACGAACCGCTCTCGCAGGTGCCGTGGACCTCGTCGCCGGGGCGCAACCGGGTCACGCCGGCTCCGACCGCCGCCACCACACCCGCGACGGCCCGACCGAGCACCGCCACCCTGGGTCGGCGCAGCCCGACCGCGAGTCGTACGGCCATCGGCCGCCCGGTCATCAGGATCCATACGCCGGGGTCGACGCCAGCGGCCCGCACCTCGACGAGCACCTCGTCGTCACCGATCGAGGGCATGTCGAGGTCGCGAAGTTCGAGCAGGTCGGCCGGTCCGTACACGTCGTGGGCGATCGCCTTCATGACTTCTCCTCGGGAGAGTCGGGGTACTGGAACACGTCGTCGAGCGGAACACCGAACACCCGGGCGATCCGGAAGGCCATCTCGAGGCTCGGCGAATAACGGCCCTGCTCAATCGCGATGAGGGTCTGCCGAGTGACGCCGATGCGCTCGGCGAGTACGGCCTGGGTCATCTCGCCGTGCGCGAAGCGTAGCGCCCGGATGCGGTTGGTGACCCGTGTCGGCTTCACCACTTCGGACGCTCCTGCGGTAGACGATGACCTTGGTGATGCCGCCGAGGACCGTCGACAGCCCGAAGCAGAGGTGGATACCCCAGGCGTGGTCTTCGGCGCGAAGCTGACGATCAGCGGTTCGCTGTGCTCATTACCGAGCCGGCGTCGGGCACCGCAGACGGCCGGGTCGCCGCTGGGTTCCCGTCGTAGGCGCGTCGTGCCTGCTCCACGTCGTCCAGGTGGCTGGTGGCCCATTCGGCGAGGTGGGCGAACAGGGGAGCGAGGCTGCGGCCGAGGTCGCTGATCTCGTACTCGACTCGGGGTGGAACCTCCGGGTGGTAGGTGCGCACGACAAGTCCGTCGCGTTCGAGTTGCCGCAGTCGCTGGGTCAGGACCTTGGGCGTGATGCTGCCGATCCGTCGCTGCAGCTCGATGAAGCGTTGCCGTCCCTGGTAGTTCAGCGTCCAGAGGATCGGGGTGGTCCACCGGCTGAAGACGATGTCCACGACCGGGGCGACAGGGCACGCCTGCTCGGGATCGACCGATCCTGCGGATGGCCAGGTTGCTGGATCGGCCTGCATGCGGGCTCCTCGAATAGTCACTTTCCTGTAGGTACCTACTATACCGACGATGCTAGCTTCTCCCGGTCGTCGCCGAAGAGATCGACTCGGCGGCGGTCGCATCCATTGGTGGCATGGGTGATCCCCGGAGTAACGGGTGATCCCCGAGCAGAGGAGTCGTTCATGATCGTCGTAACAGGGGCCACCGGAAACGTGGGTCGGGTACTTGTCGGGGCGCTCGCCGCGGCCGGCGAGCAGGTGACCGCGGTGTCCCGAGCCACGTTGCCGGTGTCCGTGCCGGAAGGGGCTCGGCACCAACAGGCTGATCTCGCCGCACCCGAAACCCTCCGTCCGGTCGTGGACGGAGCCCGGGCGCTGTTCCTGCTGGTCGCGGGGGCCGGTGCGGAGCTGAGCCCGGGCGAGATTCTCGACGTCGCGAAAGCCGGTGGAGTCGAACGCATCGTCCTGCTGTCCTCGCAGGCCGCCGGAACGCGCCCGCGGTCCGTCTCACACGCGCCGCTACGCGGCATCGAGGATGCCGTGCAGCAGTCCGGGATGGCGTGGACGATCCTGCGACCGGGCGGCTTCGCGTCCAACGCGTACGCCTGGGCGGAACCGGTGCGGACCCAGCGGACGGTGGCCGCGCCGTTCGGCGACGTCGGTCTGCCGATGGTCGATCCGACCGACATCGCGGAGGTCGCGGCCATCGTCCTGCGTCAGGACCAGCACGCCGGCCGGATCTACGAGCTGACCGGGCCGGCCCTGACCACACCGCGACAGCGGGCCCGGAGTATCGGCGAGGCGCTGGGCGAGCCGGTCCGGTTCGTCGACCAGACCCGTGCCGAGGCTCGCGAACAGATGATGCGGTTCATGCCCGAGCCGGTGGTCGACGGGACGCTGGCCATCCTCGGCGAACCTACTGTGGCAGAGCAGCGGATCAGCCCGCATACGGAGCAGATCCTGGGCCGGGCACCGCGCAGCTTCGACGACTGGGCCCGGCGCCACATCCATGCGTTCCGCTAGGAGCCGGCTTCGCCTCGCTGGTCCGCCGGCCAGCGCGGCGGGGTGGACGTACACCCTCGGATCAGGGCGCGTCCCGCCAACCCGCCGGGGTCGACTCCGTCGCATCCGACCGGAATCCCCATCGGCCATCCACGACACCGCCGGCCGCCGTCTGTGACCGGCGGCACGGTCCGCACCCCGCCTGACCTCGTATGGTCACCCGATGGGACGTGACGACCTCAACGCGGATCGTACGGGGGCGGCAGAGCCTGTAGTGGACTGTCCACCGGCCGAATGAGCGTGCGCGACGGGACACCCCGGCGCTGGTCACCGGTCCCACCGGCAGGGCAGCTACGGACCCTGGCATGGGGAACGTTGGCAAACACCGTCGGGTCGGGGCTGTGGCTCGCCGGCGTTGCCCTGTTCCTCACCCGGAGCGTCGGCCTGCCGGCCACCTCGGTAGGGCTGGGACTCACCGTCGCCGGACTGATCGGGCTGTCGGCCAGCGTGCCGCTGGGACACCTTGCCGACCGGCGGGATCCACGGTCCCTGCGCGCCCTGCTGCAACTGCTGCAGGCGGGGGTCGCGGCCTCGTACCTGCTGGTCCAGTCGTTTCCCGCATTCCTGCTGGTCGCCGTCCTCGACGCCCTCCTGGTCGCCGGCAATCTCTCCGTGCGTGCGGCGCTCGTCGCCGCCGTGGCCGGTCCGGCTGGCCGGGTCCATGCGTTCGCGACGCTGCGGGCGGTCGCCAACATCGGAATCAGTGTCGGGGCCGGGCTGGCCGGGCTCGCACTGGCCGCCGACACCCGGCTCGGCTACACCATGCTGGTACTCGGCAACGCGCTCACCTATCTCATCTCCGCGGGCCTGATCATGCGGCTGCCCCCGTCGCCGCCGAGTCCCGCCGCACCGGGTACGGCTCGTGGGGCGGCACTGCGGGACGGACGGTACCTGGCGGTGGGCACGGTGTCCGCGGTCATGGCGTCGCACCGCGTCGTGCTCGGGTTGGTGGTGCCGTTGTGGATCGCGACCCAGACCTCCGCACCCCGAGCGATGGTGTCCGCGGTGCTGGTGACGAACACCGTCCTGACCGTGTTCCTGGCGGTACGGATCAGCCGTGCCGTGGAGAACGCCGTCGGGGCCGCCCGGACGATGCGCCGTGCCGGGTTCGTGCTCGCGGTCGCGCTGCTCATCTATCCGACGTCCAGTTGGTTCGGCACCGGCGGCACCATCACGCTGCTCCTGCTCGCGACCGTGGTCTACACCATCGGTGATCTGTTCCACGCGACCGCCTCGGCCAGCCTCTCGTACGAACTGGCACCGCCGCATGCGATCGGCCAGTACCAGGGGGTCAGCGGCCTGTTGACCGGCCTGGCCGAGGCGGTCGGCCCGGCTCTGCTCACGCTGCTGCTTCTCGACGTCGGCACCGCCGGGTGGGTGGCCCTGGCCGTCGTCTTCGCGGCGACCGGGTTGGCGGTCCCGGCGTTGACCGAACGCGCCCTGGCCAGGACGGGAGGCGTCCTGGCCAGGCAGCCGTTCGATCAGGTGCCGGCGTCGCCGGGTTCACCGGTGGCGCGTACCCGGGTTCCGGGGTGATTGGCGCGGACGTTCGCGGCCGCGAGGTCGACGGTCCGCCTGATCCGGCGCCGCCGGGTGTCCGCTTTCTTCGCCGTCGCCACCCACTCCAGGATCAACCGTTTCGACGACGGCGGAAAATTCTCGAAGTTCGTCCGGGCAGCCTCGTCCCGGTCGAGGAGTTCCCGCAGATCGTCGGGTACCGCCGAGCCCTCCGCGTCGGACAGGACCTGCCAGGTGCCGTTGGCTCTGGCCAGATCGATCAGGGCCTGACCGTGCTCGGTCATCAGGCCCAGCTCGGCCATTTTCGCGGCGCGCTCCCGATTCACTCGACTCCAGGTGCTACGCGGGTTACGCGGGGTGAACCGGAGTCGGGAGCTCTCCGCGTCGTGTTTGCGGGCCTGGCTGTCGATCCACCCGTAGCAGAGTGCGTGTTCGATCGCCTCGTGGTACCGGATGCTCGGCGTCGCACTGTCCCGGTGGTGGATGACCAGCCACACCTCCTTTTCGGACCGGCAGTTCCGGGCCAGCCACCCGCGCCAGGCGGCCGTGCTGCCCGCAACGAAGGTGTTCACGTCACGCCTCCGTCCGCGAACCGAGGATATCCAGGTAGTGCTGGTTGTACATCACGCCGAGGACGTTCCCGAACGGGTCGACGACGGACGCGGTGACGAACCCGGGGCCGTGCTCGACCGGCTCCGCGTACACCGTCGCGCCGGCGGAGAGCAGCCGATCGAAGGAGGCCTGGACGTCGTCGACATGCCAGTAGATCATCGCGCCCCCGGCCTTGTCGGGCCGGCCGGGTGCGGCGAACCGGCTGTCGATGAGGCCGAGTTCGTGCTGGTAGTCGCCGATCCGGAACTCGACGTAGGCGGGCGTCCCCTCGACCTCGCGGACGAAGTACGGCTCGATGCCGAGGAGCTCGGTGTACCAGCTAACCGCAGCGGTGAGGTCGTCGGCGAAGAAGTTGACGGTGGCGAATCCTCGCAACATGGGACTGTTCCTTTCTCCGGTTGGTGACAGTGACCATTCTTCCGCCTAAAGTGCTCACCAACTGAGCAGTTTGTTGGAAGGATCGAGAACATCCGCGCTGACCGTCTCGTCGCCGTGCTGCTGCTGTTGCAGGCCCGTGGCCGGGTGACCGCCGCCGGACTGGCCGACGAACTGGAGGTGTCCGTCGCGACCGCCCGCCGCGATCTGGAGGCGCTCTCGACGGCGGGCATCCCGGTGTACCCGCAGCCCGGCAGGGGCGGCGGCTGGTCGCTCGTCGGTGGTGCCCGCACCGACCTCAGTGGCCTGTCGGCGACCGAGGCGCAGGCGCTGTTCCTGCTCGTCGGCCCGGCCGCGGCGGTCTCGGGAGAGGCCAAGACGGCGCTGCGCAAACTCGTCCGCGCGCTGCCGCAGACCTTCCGGGCCGACGCGGAGGCCGCCGCCAGCGCCACGATGATCGACCCCACCCGGTGGGGCGAGCGCGACCGCCGTCGACCCGAGATCGTCGACCGGTTGCAGGCCGCCGTGGTCCGTCGGCAGAAGGTGCGGCTGACCTACACCAACAGCGCACGGGTGCGCACCGAGCGGCTTGTCGACCCGTGGGGCCTGGTCGACAAGGACGACATCTGGTACCTGCTCGCGGGCACCGACCGAGGGCAGCGGACCTTCCGCGTCGATCGGATCGTCGGGACCGAGCTGACCGAGCAGCCCGCCGAGCGCCCCGACGACTTCACCCTCGCCGACGCGTGGCAGCAGGTCGTCGGCGAGGTGGAGCAGCGGCGAAGCCGTACCTGGGCGACCGTGCTGGTCGAGGCCCGGTTCGTGTCGGTGCTCCGCAACCACTTCGGACGGCACTGCCACACCGACGCCGAACTCGACGACGGACGCGCCCGGGTCCGTGTCGGCGCGCCGACCCCGCTGGACATCGCCCGACACCTCGCCGGCTGGGGCGCGATGATCGAGGTGGTTGAGCCGCGATCCGTCCAGGACCAACTGGCGCGGATCGGCGACGAACTCACCGGCCGCTACAGCCGACGCTCCGACCGGCCGTGAAAGGTCCGAGGGTACGCGTCCGGCGCCGTCTGGTCCCGGCCGCAGCCGAGCGGGGATTCGTGCGGCCGCCGGGCGGCGTACCGGGTCGCCTCAGTTGCCGTCCGTCGCCTCGGTTGCCGTCCGGCGCAACCGCGTTATGTCTGGCCGGACGTGCGTGACCTGTTACGCGGGTAGTCCGCGCTGACCGCTGGGCCGTCGAGGCGTACGCCTCGACCGGTGCCTGGCGGGCAACCACAGGCCAGGCTCGGACCCGTCACGGTAGTTGTCCAGGTATCACCGATCCCTGGATAGACGGCGCCTGGATCCCGCCGGCGGATGTTGCGACTCTTGGCCGAGCCGAGAGGAACACCGCTGACCAGGGAGTAGTTGTGAGGGATGTGTCCGTACCCGATCTGACCGGAAAGCTCGCCGTGGTGACCGGCGCGAGCGACGGCCTCGGACTGGGCCTGGCCGTACGCCTGGCCCGCGCCGGTGCCGAACTCGTCCTGCCGGTCCGCAATCCGGGCAAGGGGGCCGCGGCGTTCGAAAGGATCCACGCGGCGGTGCCGCAGGCCACCGTCTCCGTCCGGGAACTCGACCTGGCCTCGCTGGACTCCGTCGCCGCCCTCGCGGACGGCCTGAACCGTGAGGGCCGGCCGATCGACATCCTGATCAACAATGCGGGCGTGATGATGCCGGCCACCCGACACGTCACCGCAGAGGGTCTGGAACTACAGTTCGGCACCAACCATATCGGGCATGTGGCGCTAACCGGCCGGATCCTGCCGCTGCTGCGAGCCGGTCGGGCCCGGATCACCGCCATGTCGAGCGCCGCCGCCCGCTCCGGAAAGATCAACTGGGCCGACCTGCAGAGCGAGCGGGGATATTCGGCGATCCGGTCGTACGGCCAGTCGAAGCTCGCCAACCTGCTCTTCGGCCTGGAACTCGACCGGCGAAGCGCGGCGGGCGGCTGGGGCATCGTCAGCAACGTCGCGCACCCCGGAACCACCTTGACGAACCTGTACGCCGCCGGCCCGAATCTGGGCCGCCGACGCCGCTCGCCCTACGAGTCGATCATGACACGACTCGCCGGATGGGGAGTTCTCGTGCAGCCCGTCGACGCCGGCCTGCTGCCCGCGCTGTATGCGGCCACCAGCCCGCAGGCGCGGGGCGGGCGCTTCTACGGCCCGGACGGCTTCGGCCAGTTCACCGGCGGCCCGACGGAGTTGACCATCTACCGGTCGGCGCGCAACGAGGCCGACGCGGTACGGCTCTGGGACCTCTCCGAGCGGCTGGCCCGGGTCGAGTTCGCCGCCGCCTGAGTTCGCCGCCGTTGGGAATCACCGCCGCGTGAGTCCGCTGCCGTCGGGGATTCACCGCCGGCCGCCGTCGCCGAAGGGAAGACTGAGAATCATGGAACGGGACCGGCTCGCGGCCTTCCTGCGGACGCGGCGCGAGGCATTGCAGCCGGAGGATGTCGGACTGCCCAGAGGACGGCGCCGGCGCACCGGCGGACTGCGTCGGGAGGAGGTCGCCGCGCTGTCCGACATGTCGACCGACTACTACAGCCGGCTGGAGCAGCAGCGGGGACCGCACCCGTCCGAGCAGATGCTCGCCGCGATCGCCCGCGGCCTGCGTCTGTCCCTGGAAGAACGCGACCACCTGTTCCGACTCGCGGGCTACGCCACCCCGCAGCGGATCCTGCGCGCGAACCACATCAACCCCGGGATGATGCGCATCTTCGACCGGCTCGAGGACACTCCCGCACAGGTGGTGAACCTCCTCGGCGAGACGCTCACCCAGACCCGGCTCGCGATCGCACTGCTCGGCGACGACAGTCGACACACCGGGTTGGCGCGGAGCCTGCACTACCGGTGGTTCACCGATCCGGCCGCCCGGGACAGCTATCCGGAGGAGGACCATCCGACCCACAGCCGGCTCTTCGCGGCCAGCCTGCACGACGCGTACACCAGGGACGGCAAGGGCTCGCGGGCGGCCGCCATCGTCGACGCGCTGCTGGCGGCCAGCCCGGAGTTCGCCGACCTCTGGCGGGAGCATCCCGTCCTGGGTCCGTACTGTGCGCCGAAGCGGATCCAGCATCCGCAGGTAGGTCTGCTCGAACTGCACTGTCAGACGCTGGTGGACCCCGACCAGTCCCAGGCACTGCTGGTCTACACCGCGGTGCCGGGCAGCGAGAGCCACGAGAAGCTGCAACTGCTCTCGGTTTTCGGCGACCAGCGCGTCTGAGGCACGTCATCGCGCCCGTCGGGCCGGGTCGGGGTGCCTACGCGGGAGCGACGTCTCGCATCCCGTAGGCACCCGGATCCGACGCGTTCCGGCGTGCGATCTCAGACGTCGCGGTGGCGCACGACGAGCAGGGCAGCGACGACCGCGACGAGCGGCCAGGCCGCGTACACGATCCAGGACTCGGTGACGGTCGGACGGTAGAAGCCGTCACCGGACGGCTCCGCCCACATCGCGATCAGGCGCTCCCAGGCGGTGAGCACCATGGCGTGATTGATCTCGGCGGACCAGCGCATGGTGATCGAGAAGAACGACGGCAGCACGAGCAGGGCGAAGATTCCGGTGACCATGGTGGTGGCGCTGTGCCGGATCAGCACGCCGAGCCCGAGGCCGATCAGCGCGCAGACCGGTGGCAGCAGCGCGGACGCCACCAGGGCCCGGACCGCGACTGGATCGGTGATCGATACGGACGCGTCCCGCCCGCTGAGGATGGCCTGGGACACCGCGAACGAACCGGCGGCGATGACCGTGCCGACCACCGTCCAGACCACGGTCACCACCGCCGCCTTGGCCAGCACCACCGAGCCGCGGGCGGGAACCGCCACCGCCGTGGTGCGGATCAGGCCGGTGCTGTACTCGCTGACGACGGCGATCGCGCCCGCGCTGACCGCCACGAGCGTCAGCGTCCAGTATCCGGTCAGCGGAAACGCGTCGGAGAGCGCGAACATCGGCTCCCGCTGCGTCTCCGGGTTCATGCCCGGAAAATCGGTGTAGCTGTCCCACGCCTCGACGGTGGCGGCGGCGATGACGAACAGCGTGACGAGGCCGAGCGTCCAGGGCGTCGACCGAAGCGAACGCATCTTGATCCACTCGGCGGCGAGCAGGTCGCGGAACCGGGCGGGCGGATCGGCGACGGGCCGGGCCGAGACGGGCGGTGGGCCGGCTGCGGTGACGGTCATCGCTGCTGCCCGGCCAGGTATTCGACGCTGTCGGCGGTGAGTTTCATGAATGCTTCCTCCAACGAGGCGGATCGGGTGGTCAGTTCCTGTAGGACGATCTTGTTGTCGAAGGCGAGAATGCCGATCTGGTTCGCCGGCAGCCCGGTCACGGCCAGCCCTCCGACCCCTTCCGGCTCGACCCGCGCACCCGCCGCGACCAGCAGCGCCGCGAGTTCGTCGGCCTGCGGGCTCCGCAGCACGACGCTGGGTCGGGTGCTTCGGGCGGCGAACCGCGCAAGGGGCTCGGCGGCGAGAAGTCGGCCCTGCCCGATGACGACGAGCTCGTCGGCGGTGTTCTCCATCTCCGTCATCAGATGGCTGGAGAGGAAGACCGTCCGGCCCTGGGCGGCGAGGCGGCGGAAGAGGTGCCGCACCCAGAGGACGCCCTCCGGGTCCATCCCGTTGATCGGCTCGTCGAACAACAGCACCGGAGGGTCGCCGAGCAGCGCGGTGGCGATCCCGAGCCGCTGCTTCATGCCGAGGGAGTAGCCGCCGACCCGGCGCCGGGCCACGTCGGTCAGGCCGACCTCCCGCAACACCTCGTCCACCCGCCGCAGGGGAATGCCGTTGCTGCGGGCCAGCGCGGACAGGTGCGCGGTGCCGCTGCGTCCGCCGTGTACGTGGTGCGCGTCGAGGAGCGCGCCGACGTGCCGCAGCCCGCGCCGGTGCGTACGGAACGGGACGCCGCTGACCGTCACCGTGCCGGCGGTGGGCGCGTCCAGTCCGAGGATCATCCGCAGCGTGGTCGTCTTGCCGGCGCCATTGGGTCCGAGGAACCCGGTCACGTGCCCGGGACGGACCGTGAAGGAGAGGTTGTCGACGGCGGTCTTGCTGCCGTAGCGCTTGGTGGCTGAGTTGACTTCGATCACACCGTCGATGCTGCCCGGGAAGCCCGATCCGGACATCGTGCCGTCGACGGTAACCGTGGAGCAGGAGTTGGCCCGTGGGCGTACGTCCGTGGGGTGATGCCGGGTCCGGCGCGAGCTGGCTAGTCTCGCGGCGTGGATGCCACCTCGCCTGCCCTACGCCCGCCGCTGCGGCACCGTGTCCCACCGGCGGCGCGGACGGTCCTGGCCTGGGGCGGAATCGTCGTGTTTCCCCTTCTTCTGGTTCTCACCGTGGGGATCATCTCCAGCGACGGCAGGCCGTACGTCAACGTGCTGGAGAGCGTTCCGCGATACCTGCTGCCGGTCATCGTGATGGCGCTGCCCGCCACCATGCTGCGCCGAAGCCCGCTGACCACCCTCGCGCTGATGCTCGTCGGCTCCGCCGGCATGACCGGCGCGATAAACGTGGACAGCCCGGGATACCTGGGCGACCTCCGCTATCTGCAACTGTTCGCCATCGACCTCGTCGTGGGCTTCGTCGCGGCGAGCCGACCACGCCGGATCTCGGTCGGCGTCGCGGTACTGGCGCTCTGCCTCCAGATCGCCATCGGATACGTCAACCCGGTCGGCGACGACCCCGTCTTCGAACCCGAGATCCCCATCCTGGCGATGGTCGCCGCCTGGATGGTCGGCAACTCCGTCCGGGCCCGTCGGCAGTACGCCGAGGCGCTCCGCGCCCAGGCCACGGTGCAGGCGGTCACGGCCGAACGGCTGCGCATCGCCCGTGAGCTGCACGACATCGTCGCGCACAGCATCGGCATCATCGCGATCCAGGCCGGCGTCGGCAGCCGGGTGATGGACACCCAGCCGGCCGAGGCCCGTAACGCGTTGCGGGCGATCGAGGCGACCAGTCGGGACACCCTGGCCGGCCTGCGGCGGGTGCTCGGTGGGCTGCGACCGGTGCCGCAGGACGCCGAGCCTGGGTCGGCGTCACTGCATCCGAGCCCGGGACTGGCCGACGTGGACCGGTTGGCCGCCACCACGTCCGCGGCCGGCGTACGGGTGGAGGTGTGCTGGCGGGGGGACCGGCGTCCGGTACCCGCCGACATCGAACTGTCGGCGTACCGGGTCATCCAGGAGGCGGTCACCAACGTGGTCCGGCACGCGGGTACCGCGCGGTGCCGGGTGAGCGTCGAGTACCGGGCCGAGGACCTGCACGTCGAGGTCACCGACGACGGGCACGCCGCACCGGTGTCCGGCACCGGCCACGGCATCATCGGAATGCGCGAGCGGGTCGGCCTGCTGAACGGGGAGTTCAGCGCCGGGCCACGGCCCGGGGGCGGCTTCCGGGTGTCGGCGACCCTGCCGTTGGTCGACCCGGTTCCCGCCTCGGCGACGCCGCGATGAGCGTGCGGGTCGTACTCGCCGACGACCAGCCGCTGGTGCGGTCCGGTCTGCGGGTGCTGATCGCCGACGCTCCGGACCTGGAGGTCGTCGGCGAGGCCGGAACGGGCGCCGACGCGGTCCGGGTCGTCCGGGACGTCCAACCGGACGTCGTGGTGATGGACATCCGGATGCCGGGGATGGACGGGATCGAGGCCACCCGGCAGATCGCCGCCGGCCCGGGGGCGACCCGGGTGCTCGTGCTGACCACCTTCGACACCGACGACCACGTCTACGGGGCACTCCGGGCCGGTGCGAGCGGATTCGTGGTCAAGGACATGGCGGTCGACGACATCCTCGCGGCGGTCCGTGTGGTCGCCGCCGGTGACGCCCTGATCGCGCCGGGCGTCACCCGTCGCCTGATCGCGGATTTCGTTCAGGCCCGCGAGTCGGGCGCCGTCCGTTCCGCGCGGCCGGTCGCGGGCATCACCGAGCGGGAACGGGAGGTGCTGACCCTGATCGGCCGCGGCCGGTCGAACAGCGAGATCGCGGGCGAGTTGTTCATCACGGTCGCCACCGCCAAATCGCACGTGGCACGGTTGCTGACCAAGCTCGCCGCCCGGGACCGGGTGCAGCTGGTGATCATCGCGTACGAGCTGGGACTGGTGACACCGCCGGGCTGAGTACGGGTTCGGGCCTCGTCAGGGCGTCGGCGGCTGTTCGGCGGCGAGCATGATCCGGCGCAGCAGGTCGGACAGCGTTCTCCGCTCGTCGGCACTCAGGGTGCCGAGCAGGCGGTACTCCTCGTGCCCGAGAATGTCCATCGCGCCGAGCCAGGCGGCCCGGCCGTCCTCGGTGAGTTCGATGTCGATCCGGCGGCGGTCCGTCGCGGACGGCGTCCGCCGGACGAATCCCCGGGCGACCAGGGCGTCGACCCGGGCGGTCACCGACGGCGGCGCCAGGCCGAGGTCGTCGGCGAGTTGTGACGGCACCGCCCGCCCGTGCCGTCCGGCGAGGGCGTGCAGGGTGTCGAACTCGTGCCGCTGGAGGTCGAAGTCGACCAGGGAGTTCTCCCGGAACCGGCGCAGGTATTTGGTCACCAGCTTCATCCGGGTCACCGCGGCCTCGACGTCCGGGTCGAGATGGGGCAGCACGGGCAGCCAGCGTGCGACGTGTCCGTCGGTCCAGTCACGGTGTTCCACGCCACAACTCTACGTCGACGCGGAATTATTCGTTGACGAAAGGTTCGACGTCGAAATACTGTGCCGATCGTGGCCCATCCACTCCGGCTCCGCGCCTTCCAACTGCTCTTCCTCGGCCGTACGCTCTCCGCGCTCGGTGACGCGGTCGTACCGGCCGCCCTCGCGCTCGCCGTGCTGCGGGCCACCGGCTCGACCTCGGCGCTCGCCCTGGTCCTCGGCTGTGCGATGGTGCCGAGACTGCTGCTGCTGCCGATCGGCGGCGTGATCGCCGACCGGTTCAACACCCGGATCGTCGCGATCGGCACCGATCTCGTCCGCTGCGGAACGCAGGTCCTCATCGGCGTCGAGTTGTTCAGCAGTACCCCCACGCTGCTACCCATCGCCGCCGCCTCGGCGGTAGGCGGCGTCGCGTCGGCCTTCGCCATGCCCACCACGTCACCGCTGGTCGCCGGGATCGTCGACGGTCCCGGCCGGCAGCGCGCCAACGCCGCGCTCGGCGCGGCCCGCAGCGCCACCGGACTGGCCGGCCCGGCCCTGGCCGGCGCGTTGATCTGGGCGGCCGGTCCGGGCTGGGCGTTCGTCCTCGACGGCGCGAGCTTCGCCGTCAGCGCCGCCCTGCTCGCTGTCCTGCGGGTACGCCACACGCCGATCGAACGTCGGTCACTGCTCGCCGACCTGCGGGAGGGCTGGGCCGAGGTCCGGTCCCGGGACTGGTACTGGAGCAGCCTGGTGGCGCACGCGGTCTGGAACGGGGTGGCGGCGGTGCTGGTCACCCTCGGCCCGGCGGTGGCGATCAGCAAACTGGGCGGCGAGGGCGTCTGGGTCCTGGTGCTCGAGGCGGGCGCCATCGGTCTGCTGATCGGATCCCTGCTGGCCGGCCGGGCCCGGCTGAGGCGGCCGATCCTCGTGGCGAACCTGGGTCTGGCCACGTACGCGGTGCCGCTCATCCTCCTCGCCGTCGCGGCGCCACCCTGGGCGGTGATCGTCTCCTACGGTGTCGCGCTGGCCGCCCTCGGCTTCCTCAACCCCGTGTGGGAGACGGTCGTCCAGGCGGAGATACCACCACACGCCCTCGCCCGGGTCACCTCGTACGACTGGCTCCTCTCAATGGCCGCGATGCCTCTCGGGTACGCGCTCGCCCCGCTCGCCGCCGACGCCTGGTCGCCGTCCGTGCCGCTGGGCATCGCCGCGGCGCTGGTCGCGGTGGCCTGCGTCGGCACGGCAGCCGTTCCCGGCGTACGCCGACTTCCCGCCACCCGGCCGACAGCGGAACCGGAACCCGAGCTCCGGCAGGAAACGGAGCCCCGGCAGGAACCGGCGGAGGCGGCCCGATAGTCGTCCTGCCGGTGTTCCGCTCCGGTCACCGACCCCGGCGACCGCCATGGCACGATGCGCCTGTGACGTCGACCCGCCACACGCACGTTCTGTTCGACTTCTTCGGCACGCTGGTGGACTACTCGGCCAGCCGGACCACGCAGGGGTACCAGCGCTCGCACGAGTTGCTGCGCTGCTACGGCGGGCGGTTGGACTATCCGGACTTCCTCGTCGAATGGTCACGGGTCTGTACGGACTTCGACCGCGGCAGCGATCTCGACGACCACGAGTTCACCATGGACGAGGTCGTCGAGGTGTTCCTCTCGACGGTGCTGGGCCGGCAGCCGGACGCGGCCGACGTACGGGCGTTCGTCGACACCTACGTCGCGGAGTGGAGCCGGGAGGTCCGCTATCCGGCCGGCGTCGCCGACCTGTTGTCCGGGCTCGCCGACGACTACCGGCTCGCCGTGGTCAGCAACACCCACCACGCCCCGCTGGTCCCCACCCATCTGGCGGCGATGGGGGTCACGTCGTTGTTCGACGCGGTGATCACGTCGGTACGGGTCGGCTGGCGCAAGCCCGATCCACGGATCTACGCGGCGGCGCTCGGCGAACTCGGGGTGGCCGCCGAGTCCGTGGTGTTCGTGGGGGACACCATCGAGCCGGACTACCACGGGCCACGACGGCTGGGGATGCGGGCCTTCCTGATCGACCCGACGGGTCGGGCACCGGTGCCCGACCGGCACCGGCTCTCGTCCGTCTTCGACCTGCCGGGTCGGCTCGCCGGGTTCACCACGGTCGCACCGGACTAGCCCGGACACCCGGTGGTACTGCGCGGATATCCGCTGGACGGGGCGGCGAGACTGGTCGGGTGGAGATCATCACGACCCGGGCCTGGGCGGTCCGCGACGAACCCGTGGACGGCTCGACCGCCGGTGCCCTGCTGCGCGAGTACTACACCGAGATCGTCGGCCGGTACCACCGTCGTCCGGCCGAACCCGCCGAGGTCGACGCCGTGCTGGCGGAGGAGCCGAGTGACGATCTGAGGCTGCCGACCGGTCTGTTCCTGGTGGGCTGGTACGACGGCGAACCGGCCGGCTGCGTCGGTCTCCGCCTCGCCGACCTGCCGGTGGCCGAGATAACCCGGGTGTACGTCCGACCGTCGGCCCGCCGGCGGGGCGGCGGCGTACGGCTGCTCGGGGCGGCCGAGGCGGCGGCGCTGGCGCACGGCGTGACGACCCTGCGGCTGGACACCCGACACGATCTGGTCGAGGCTCGGGCGCTGTACGCCCGACAGGGCTACCACGAGGTCGCGCCGTTCTCCGACTCGCCGTACGCCGATCACTGGTTCGAAAAGCGGCTTCGCCCCGGGGTTGACGGGAGCCACTCGATCGCGGTAATAAAGAAGAGAACTTGAGTCGCCTGGACTCAACTTAGCCTTCGGCTCAGGAGTACCGAGGAGGATCGACATGTTGATGCGTACCGACCCGTTCCGTGAGATCGACCGCATCGCCGAGCAGTTCTTCGGCACGAACACCCGGCCCGCGGTCATGCATCTGGACGCCTACCGTGACGGCGACTTCTTCTACGCCGCCTTCGACCTGCCCGGAGTCGATCCGGACAGCATCGAGTGCACGGTGGAACGGAACGTGCTGACCGTCCGCGCGGAGCGTCGGCGCCCCGCCGGTGACGGTGTCGAACTGGTGGCCGCGGAACGACCGATGGGCCTGTTCACCCGGCAACTCTTCCTGGGCGACACCCTCGACACGGACAAGCTCGAAGCGGGCTACGAGGCCGGGGTTCTGACCCTGCGCATCCCGGTGGCCGAGCGGGCCAAGCCCCGCCGGTCGAGGTCACCGTGACCGGAAGCGGGCAGCGCGAAATCAGGTCCTGACCTCCGACATCGTCGTCGCCGCACGCCCCGGCGGATCGCCGGGGCGTGCGGCGACGCGGACGGGGGAGTCCGGCACGGCTCGGTCCGGGACGGCCCCGTACCGCCGGGCCAGCGCCCGCGCCGTCGCGACGAAGGCCGCCCGCAGTTCGGCCGGCGCGAGCACCTCGGCATCGGCGCCGAGCTTCAGCAACTCGATGTGCCCGTGCCGGACCGACTCGATCGGCACCACCGTATGGAGCCAACCGGTGTTGTCGACCGGCCCGGCCGCCTCGCGTGCCGCCCGGGCCATCGCGGGCGGAAACACGAACGGCATCAGGTCGAGGGCCGCCGTCGTCATCCGTACCGTCGCCTCGGCGCGGTAGACGCTCTCCTCGTACCGGCGGCTCCAGCCCTGCCAGAACGCGGCCAGGTCGAAGTCCGCCGGCCTTTCGAATCCCTCGTCCAGCACGGTCAGCTCGAGCACGCTGGCGATCCGGTACGCCCTGGCCGCCCCGGTGTCCCCCCTGGCCCCCGTCTGTCTCTTATACACCTCTGA
>NZ_JADPUN010000033.1 GCF_015690345.1 Plantactinospora alkalitolerans
GGGCTGGGATGGGCGGGATCGAGGGGGCGACTCGGATCGACGGACGCAACGCCCGGGCCGAACGCACCCGGGCGGCGATCGTCGAGGCGCATCTCGCGCTGATCGGCGAGGGGGACCTCCGGCCGACGGGCGAACGGATCGCGGAACGGGCCGGGGTGTCCCTGCGTACCCTCTGGACCAACTTCAAGGACATGGAGACGCTGTTCGAGGCCAGCGGGAACCAGGTGCTGCGCCAGCAGGACGCCGCCTACCGACCGATATCCACCGCGCTGCCGCTGGCCAAGCGGGTCGACGCGTACTGCCGGCCGCGGGCCCGCCTGCTCCAGCTGATCGCGCCCGCCGCCCGCGCCGCGCAGATGCGCGAGCCGGTCTCCCCGCAGCTGCGCCGCAACCGTCTTCTGCACATCGCCCGGGTACGCGCCGAGGTCGAGCAGTTGTTCGCGAACGAGCTGGAACGGGCCGGGGCCGGGCGGGAGCAGTTGGTCAACGCGCTGGTCGCCACCAGCATGTGGCCGACCTGGTCGATGCTGCGGGACGGCCTGGGGTTGGGTGTGGACAATGCCCGTTCGGTGATGACCCGCACCGTCGCCGCCCTGCTGGCGGATCCGACGGCCCGCTGACCGGGGTCGCTGGCGACCGGTAGCAGGCACGCACGGCCGCGGCCGGACAGCCGTGATCTCGGACGCGTTGTCTGAACGGGGTCGCCCGGAAACAGGAAGCGGCCCACGCCGGGTGGATCCGGCGCGGGCCGCTGTTCGTCGTCGCCGCGGTGCGGCGGTCGGGCAGTCGCCCGGTGTGCGGCGTCAGCCGGCGGGCGGGAACGGGTCGTCGCGGTAGGTGTGCTCGGTCTCGATCTGCCCGTCCTGCTTGTGGACGACGAGTTGGCTCGGCTGGTCCGCCTTGGCGGCGTCCCGTCCGGCGCCGAGCGCGCTCTCCTTGGTGTCGTAGTGTCCGACCACCTTCGACCCGTGCTCCACCTTCCAGCCAGCGGCCTCGGGAACAACGTGGTACTCGGTCCGCGCCGTCATCTGCTCCTCCTGGTCGATTGTCGGATGTGGAGCAACTACCCCGAGCGGTACGTCGGAAACACCTCCGCCCGCAGATTGGCACTTCGCAGCGACACGCCACCCGGTCCGGCGACAACACCCCCGGATCCCGCGTACGACAGGGGTGGTCGGTCATACCGGGCCTTGCGACCGAGCAGTCCTGGCTGGGGGACCTGAAAGGCAACGGACAGTGCTGGCGTCGGCGAGGACAGTGACGGCGCTTGACATGCAGCCGTCCGGCTGCATATGGTTCAAGTGCAACTGGATGGCTGCATATTCGGGGGGCCGGGAATGGACGAGGTGTTCAAGGCGCTGGCCGACGGCAGCCGCCGACGGCTGCTCGACAGCCTGAACGCCCGCAACGGGCAGAGCCTGCGCGAGCTGTGCACCGGGCTGGAGATGACCCGGCAGTCCGTGAGCAAGCACCTGGCGGTGCTGGAGGCGGCCAACCTGGTCACCACGCTGTGGCGCGGCCGGGAGAAGTTGCACTACCTCAACGCCGAGCCGATCAACGCCATCGCAGACCGCTGGATCAACCAGTACGACCTCGGCCGGGTGCACGCACTCGCCGACCTCAAGCGAGTATTGGAGCAGGAACCCATGAGCGAACCCGAGTTCGTCTACACCACGTTCATCAACGCCACCCCGGAACGCGTCTGGCAGGCGCTGACCGACCCCGCGTTCACCAGTCGCTACTGGGGCGTCAGCTTCGAGTCCGACTGGCAGGTCGGCTCGGAGGTGGTCTGGGGGCTGCCGAAGGGCGTACGGCTCGTCGACCCGGCGCAGGTGGTGCTGGAGGCCGAGCCGTACCGCCGGTTGGCGTACACCTGGCACAGCCTGAGCCCGGAGTTCGCCAAGGCGTACGACATGGATCCGGCGGAGGTCGCCAAGCTGGCCGAGGAACCGCGTACCAGGGTGAGCTTCGAGATCGAGCCGCACGGGAAGGTGGTCAGGCTGACCGTCGTACACGGTGGTTTCGCGTCCGGAAGCGCACTGCGGGACAGCATCGGCGGCGGCTGGTCCGAGCTGCTCTCCAGCCTCAAGACGCTGCTGGAGACCGGCGAGCCCCTGCCACAGGCGGAGCCCGCCGAGGCGTCGCCGGCCAACGGCTGACCGGCGGGCGCCGGCCGGCGCCCGGCCTCCCCGCGCCTGGTGCGTGCGAGGGGGCCGAGCCGGCCGGCCGACGGATCGCGCGGTGGTCAGTAGCGCCGCAGGACCCGCTTGTCCGCGTCCAGGTCGTGGTCCAGCTTGATCACGATGAACTCGTTGTCGTCGGGCCGTCCCGGGGTCCGACCGGCGGACGACGGGAAGTTGTTGTCGTTGAGCACGGCCAGGGTGCGGTCGTCGAGGATGACCACGTCCTCGATCGTCTGGAACGGGAAGGTGAACCGGGGGCCGAAGCCACCCACCCGCTTCGGGTTGGCGATGTCCATCAGGTCGGCGACCAGCGTCTTGTCGAGCCGGCCGTCCCGGTTCCGGTCCCGCCGGTCGGCCAGGTAGATCTTCTTCGTCTTCGCCGTCGCGCCCTCGCCGTTGTCCCGCTCGATGACCAGGAACCGGTCCTTGTCGACCGCGATCGCGTCGCCGATCGCGTTCGCCGGGGCGTCGAGCAGGTACGTCCAGCGCCGACCCGTGTACGCGTTCGCGGCGATGTCGAACTCGTTGAACCGCAGCGCGCCGGCCGCGTCACCGGCGACCGTTCCCTCCAGCAGCGGATAGAGCGTGCGGCCGTCGGGGGACTGCGCCATGCCCTCGAAGCCCTTGCTGCTGTTCAGATTGGCTGGGGTGTCGCCCCGACCCGGGTTCTCCGGTGCGAAGATCCCCGGCAGCGGCACCGGCGCCTGCAACAGCCGACCGGCCCGGTCGAAGTGCAGCAGGTACGGGCCGAACTCGTCACCGATCCAGTACGTCCCGTCGGCCGTCCGAGTGATCGACTCGATGTCGAAGTCGGCGCCGGTCAGCGCCCGGTCCGGGCGGGTGAGCGGGAACGGGACCTTGCTGTCCGGATCGGTGAGGTTGATCCCGCCGAGCAGGTCCACGGTGCCGGGGCCGAAGTTCGGTCCGACCCGCTGGATCCGGAGCAGGAAGTCGGCGCTGTTCGCCTTGTTGCCGAACCCGTTGTCGGACAGTACGTCGAAGGTGCCGTCGCTGTTACGCAGCACACCGCTGAAGCCCTGGACGGGCTGGTCTGCGAAGGGTGCGGTGATCCCGTTGACCGGCGCCGTACCCAGCAGGGATCCGGCCGGCTCGCTGCCCGGAACGTAGGTCTGCGCGGGCAGCGCGGCGAACCTCAGCAACTCGGCGCGGTCCCAGGTGCTCCGGTCGGCGGCGGACGCCACCCCGGGCATGGCCATCGCCAGGGTCGCCACCGCGACCCCCACGCCGACCCGCTTGATTACTCCCATCGGTCCTCATTTCGTAGCTGGAACTCGCTGGGAGGTTAGGGGCGGCCGGTGAACTGGGTCTGTCCACGAGGCAGTGATCGTCGGAACCCTTCCCGCCTGCGGCCGGTCGCCCGCCCGGTCGGTGTCGGGTCTGGGCGGGTCGGGTTGGATCGGATCGGATCGGGTCGGAGCAGCGCGGAACCCATGCTCCCGATCAGCGCGGGATATCCGGCCCGTGTCGATCGAGCGCCGCTCGTAGTTGGCCGAGCCACTCCGTGCGGAGCTGGCGCCCGTTCGGGAGTTGGTCGCCTCGATCCCAGCGCCACGTCGTGATCATCGCCAGCACGAGGATCCTGCACCCGTGTAGCAGGCCCGGGTTGACATCGGGATAGTGCTCGCCGACTTCTTCGGGCGCATGGGCGAGATCGAATTCGACGGGTCCACGGCAACACGTCTCGAGGTCTATGAACAGCAGCCCGTTCCTCGTGGTCAGCACGTTGCCCGGGTGCGGCTCACCGTGCAGCAACTGCTCGGCTCCACCGCGCTCGCCGATGGCTCGTCTCAGGCTCCGCAACGTGTCGCCCAGGAGCTCCCGGTCCGCGTCGGCGAGCGCAGGCGTACGGTCGCGGTTTGCCACGAGCTGTTGGGCCTGCTCGACCCGATCCGTGAAGTGCGGCGTGGGGACATCGAGCTCGCGCATGCCGCAATGCAGTCGCTTGAGCGTACTGGCGTAGTCGGCCGGAGAGACCTCTGGAGGTGTCGCAGGTTCGTAGTAGGTCCACAGCGTGACCACGTAGCCGTCACGCTCGTAGACGCGTGGCTCGACCCGGGGTTCGAGAGCGGCCGTCGGGCTCCCGGATTCGGCGAGCCGTTGCGCGAGTTCGAGTTCGAACTGCGCGACCTGGTGCGCTACCGGTGCCACGCGGGCCAGGACGTCACAGGGCAGCAGACGCAGGGTGAGCTTGTTCGAGTCGTGAAGGACGATCGCGTCGTCGACTGTCAGGTCCAGTGATCCGGCGATCGACATGGCCGCAGCCACTGCACGCGGGACCTCTGACTCCTGCATCGTCGCCCAGCCCTCTCGCCGTCGGGCGCTGCCGTACTCCACCAGCGGTGCGACCCTGGGCACCGTACCAAGTGAGGCTGGCCGAGCTTCCCGCTCGTAACGTTCCGGCAGCGGGATCGGTACCCTTTTACGCAGCTCAACCACCACCAGGAGACCGATCACTTGTCCAGGAACGCCGAAGCCGTGGTACCGCCGACCGACGGACCGGCCAGCCTGCGTGCCGACTGCGAACGCTGCTTCGGGCTCTGCTGCGTCGTGCCGGCCTTCTCCGCCTCGTCGGATTTCGCGCTCGACAAGCCCGCCGGGCAGGCCTGCCGGAATCTGCAACCGGACTTCCGCTGCGGTATCCACCGCGATCTCCGGGAACGGGGTTTTCCGGGCTGTACGGTCTTCGACTGCTTCGGTGCCGGGCAGCAGGTGTCCCAGGTCACCTTCGGCGGGCGGGACTGGCGTACCGACCCGGAGAACGCGGCGCGGATGTTCGAGGTGTTCCCGGTCATGCGCCAGTTGCACGAGCTGCTCTGGTACCTGACCGAGGCGCTGGCGCTCCGTCCGGCGGACCCGTTGCGTACCGAGCTCGGCGCCGCCCGCGACGAGACTGAGCGACTCGGCGGCGGCGATCCGGAAACCCTCGTCGGACTGGACGTCGCAACACACCGGCAGAACGTCAACGCACTTCTGCTGCGTACCAGCGAACTGGTCCGCAGCCGGGCCGGTCGCAGCGGCAGCGATCACCGGGGAGCGGACCTCGTCGGCGCCGATCTGCGGGGAGCCGACCTGGCCGGCGCCAACCTCCGGGGGGCGTACCTGATCGGGGCCGACCTGCGTGGCGCCGACCTGACGATGGCGGACCTGACCGGTGCCGACCTGCGGGGTGCGAACCTGCGGGGGGCGGACCTGCGCGCCACAATCTTCCTCAACCAGGCCCAGGTCGACGCGGCCAAGGGGGACGTCACCACCGGACTGCCGCCCGCGCTGCGTTCCCCCGCGCACTGGCAGCTCTCGATCACCCCGGCCCGGCGTCCGGCGGGCAAACCGCACCGGAAGCCCCGGCGACGCTGACTCCGGTCCACCGCCAGTGCCGGAACGTGTCGACCTGTCGTCGTCCGACCGCAACAGGTCGACACGTTCCGGCGCTTCCCGACTGTTCAGTGCGCGCGCTTTCCGGCTGGTCAGTGCGCTTCCCGGCTGGTCAGTGCGCGCGCTTTCCGGCTGGTCAGTGCGCGGCGACCGGGGCCGCCTCCGGGGTGATCCCGGTAAGGCGGGCGGGCCGGACGACCAGGAACAGGACGGCCAGCGCTGCCACCATCCCGCCGAAGACCACCGTGCCCATCGCCACGCTGCCGTTGCCCAGGACCCCGACCATCGGCGCCGTCACGGCACCGATGCCGAACTGGATCGCACCGAGCAACGCGGCGGCGGTACCGGCCGCCTCTCCGTGCCGGCTCAGCGCCAGGGCGGGGGCGTTCGGCATGGCGAGGCCGGACGCCGCGAGTACCACCCAGAGCGACAGCAGGATGGTCGGCAGGCCGCCGACACCGGTCGCGGCGAAGCTGAGCAGCGCGAATCCGGCCCCGGTGCCGACGGCCAGCGCGGTGACCAGGATCCGCTGCGGCGAGTACCGGCGCAGCAGTCGGACGTTCAGTTGGGAGGCCGCGATCAGTCCGATCGCGCCCGTCCCGAAGACGAACCCGAACTGCTGCTCGTCGAGGCCGTACTGCTCCTGGAAGACGAAGGAGGAACCGGAGACGTACGCGAACAGTGCGGCCATCGCCAGTCCGGCGACCAGGACCAGGCCCATGAATGTGCGGTCCCGCAGCAACGAGCGGTAGACCCGTCCGGTGCCGAGGATGCCTCCACTGCGGCGCCGGTGCACCGGCAGCGTCTCGGGGAGCTTGAACACCGCGAGGACGACCAGCACGATCCCGAACGCGCCGAGTGCGATGAAGACGCCACGCCAGTCCGTCCAGCCCAGCACCGCACTGCCCAGGGTCGGGGCCAGCACCGGTGCCGCTCCCATGACGAGCATCAGCCGGGAGAAGATCCGGGCGAAGGCGGAGCCGCTGAACAGGTCGCGTACCACCGCCATCGCCACGACCGATGCGGCGGCGGTGCCCAGTCCCTGGAGCACCCGCAGCACACCGAGGGTCCCGATGTTTGGCGCGATGACGCACAGTGCCGATGCGGCCACGTGCAGCACGAGGCCGGCGAGCAGTGGCGTACGCCGGCCGACCGCGTCGGAGAACGGCCCGATCAGCAGTTGACCGAGGGCGAGTCCGGCAAGGGTTCCGGTCAGGGTCAACTGGACCGCTGCCGACCCGGTATGGAAGTCGGCCGCGATGGCGGGAAGCGCCGGCAGGTACATGTCGATCGTCAGGGGCCCGATCGCGATCAGCGAGCCGAGCACGAGGACGAGCCGCAGCCGCTGCCGGCCGTCCATCAGATCGCCCGGCGTCCGTGCTGGCGCGAGCGTCTCGACGGGCTCAGCGGTGACGGTCATGGGGTCCTTCCGGCGGTCGGTCGTACGTCAGGGCGGGCGGGAACAGCGAGAATCACACCTGCCAGCAACCGCTGGGGCCCCGGCACATTCCCGGTTGATCAAGAGGTAACCGACCTCACATGCGCTGAGCCCGTACCGGCCGGATCGGTTCGGACATCACGGAGAATGAGGGACACCCGGCCGAGCCGGGTGATGGCGACGCGGCGGGCGTCGTACCGCTGCTTCGGGGTGGCCATTGTCTGCTGCCGGCCGGGGTGGTGTCCGCTCCGTGCCCACCAGCGGTCATGTTCTCAGGAGGATCGGGTGGTGCGCCCGTACAACCGGGCGACGTCGGGCGAGTCGAGCCAGGCGTGGAAGGTCGGTCCCTGCGGCCAGCCCTCCGGAGAGTCTTGCCACTCCTCCTGTCGCCCGTAGGGCAGCACATCGGCCAGGGGGAACGTGAACGTGAGCTGTTCGACGCCGCGACCGGTCGTGTGCCAGGTGCGGTAGACGGTCTCGCCGTCGCGCAGGAAGACGTTCACCGCGAACCCACCGCCGGACGGCGCGTCGACGTCGGCCCCGAACGGGCTGTCGGCGGTGGAGTACCACGTCATCGTGTTGCCGACGCGTTCGGCGTAGGCGAGGGCCGCGTCGATCGGGCCCTGGGTAACGATCACGAACCGCGCGTCGTAGTTGTCGAGGAAGTCCAGCCGGGTGAACGACGAGGTAAGGCTGGTGCAGCCGCCGCACTGCCACTCGGCGTCCGGATCCCACATGTGGTTGTAGACGATCAACTGTGACCTGCCGTCGAAGATATCGACGAGCCGAACCGGTCCCTCGGCGCCGACCAGGGTGTATGCCGGCATTCTCACCATCGGGAGCCTTCGTCGCTCGGCGGCGATCGCGTCGAGTTCCCGGGTGGCCGCCTTTTCGCGCTCGCGCAGCTCGTCGAGCGCCCTGTTCCAGGTTGGGTGGTCGACAACGGGTGGCATAGCCATGATCAACATCTCCCTCGTTCGGCTCTGTTACAGGTACCCAAAGAATCCGTCGGGGTCACACCCGGAGCCGACGGGCGCCCGTACGGCAAAGAGGGTCCGGCTACCGGCCACCGGCCACCGGCTACCGGCGGGCGGTGGCGCGGTGCCGGCGGACCGCGTCGCGATTCGCGCAGCGGGGCGAGCAGTAGCGCTGTTTGCCGCCCCGCGAGGTGTCGACATAGACGATCTCGCAGTCGTTTCCGGCGCAGCGGCCGAGCCGGTCCATTCCGCGTCCCGCGAGGTGCAGCGCGGTACCGACACTCACCAGGGCCCGGAGCACCGAGCCGAGCGACACGCCCTCGTCGCGGTAGTGCAGGTGCCAGCCGGTGCCGCCATGATCGGTGAGCCGGGGGTACGCGGAGGCCGCTGCCAGCAGCCGGTTGACCAGGGCCGCCCGCCGTGCCGGTTCGGTGGCGTCGGCGACCTCGCACCACGCGTCGACGAGTTCGAGCGCGACGGCCAGGTCCCGGTCCCCGACCGGCATGTCGATGACCAGGCCGGCGGCGGCGCAGCGGCGTACCAGTTCGGGCAGGGACCGAGGTCGGTCGTTGGCCAGATCCGCGATCAGCCGGACCGCATCCTGGCCGTAAGGGTTGAGATGCACAATGCCATTACAGCAGGCTCGCTCCATGACCTACGAGAACGGGCACGACTGGCAGACCCGATCGCGCCACTGGACCAGTGACGGAATCGTGAGCTACCAGTCGTGCCACTGCGGGGCGTGGCGCCTGCTGACCGGGCCGGTGCGGCTGGCGCCGGTGGCGACCGCGGCTACTCGTGATGCAGCACCCTGGCGATTGGAAGACGCGCGGCCGAACGAGCCGGAACCAACGCACCGAGGACGGCTATGACGACGCCGGCCAGCGCCAGAAGGGCCAACTGCGGCGGATGCCAGACATCCTTCATCGATTCCGGAAACGCGACCACCGCGACGTTGTCCACGATCAGGCGGTGCGCGACGATCCCGAGCGGGATCCCCGACAGCCCGCCGACCACGCCCAGCGCCGCCACGGACGTCACCGTCATCACCACGACCTGGCGTGGCGTCATCCCGATCGACTTGAGCATTCCCAGGTCACGGCGGCGCTCCCGAACCGTCAACAGCACCGTGTTGAAGACGCCGAGCGCGGCGACGATGGTCAGCAGAACGGTGAACACCGACGCGAAGCCGACGACCGTCGTGGTGACGGTGTTCCCCGAGCCCAGCAGTGCCGGGTGGAGGCCCGGGTCGGCCGTCCTGACCGCGTCGAGATACGCCTTGGCGTCGGCGCCGGGCGCGAGCGTGACCGTGTAGTCGACCGCCTGGGTGTCCGGACCGAGCAGTTGCAGCGTCGACCAGTTGGAGTCGACGGCCCGGGGATTGCCGCTCACGGTCTCCCCGACGATCGTCGCGGGCACCTGCCGGCCGTGCACGTCCAGCGTGATCCGGTCGCCGACGGCCAGCCCGTGCTGACGCAGGAACGACGGTCCCGCCACCACCTCGCCGGGTCCTTCCGGCAGGTGCCCCGCGACCATCTGCGCGGCGGCGGCCGAGGTGTCGCCACGGTAGAAGTTGACGAACCGGGCCTGCGGATATCCGACCAGACGTACCTGGAGGAGGGCCCGGGCGGTAACCCGGTCCGCGCCCGGAAGGCCCCGCAGCAGCTCGTCGATCTGGGAGTCGGTCAGCTTCGGCGCCGTGCGGCGGTTGGCCGTACTCCCCACCTCCACCTGGATCCGGGCGGCACCGTCGACCCGGCCGGCCGCGCCGAAGGCGACCATGGTGCTGGTCAGGCCGGTCGTCAGGGTCACCGCCGTCACCCCCAGGACGATCGCCGCCACGGTCATGACGGCGCGGCCGGGCCGGGTGAACGGCTGGGCCAGGCCCAGGACGACGGGGCGTGGCAGCCGGGTGTTGCTGAGCCGGCGCTGTACCCGCAGGCCGCGTCCGGCCCGCGGCGCGCTGCCCGCGCTGATCGCCTGCGCCGCGGGAAGCCAGTGCGCGCGCAGCGCGGGAATCAGCGCGGTGACCACGACGACGGCGGGCATGCCGAGCAGGCAGGCGACGGGTGCCCAGGGGCGCGGGCCGATCGCGGCGCTGCCGGTCTCGACCCCGGAGAACGCCATCTGGAGTACGGGCGACGCCAGCAGGGAGCCGAGCAGGGTGCCGAGAAGACAACCGACGGTCCCGGGTACGGCGACCATCGCGAGATAGACCGCGACCACCTGGTTCGGGGTGAAGCCGATGGCCTTGAGCACGCCGATGTGTCGGTACCCGGAGACGACCGCCCCGCTGACCACGTTCCCGATGATCAGGACGGAGACCACGAGGCCGAGCACGCCGAACACCATCATCAGCGGAAGATAGGAGTCCGCCTGTGCCGAGAACGCCTGCTTCAGGGCGAGGTACGACTGCACGTTCGTCAGTGAGCCCTCGGCCAGCCCGGCGGTTGCCTCGGCCAGCCCGGCGTCCACCTGCGCCTCCGTGTCGGAAGCCCGGAAGCGGTAGAGCATCTGGACGGCCGTCGGACGCAACGCGGGCATCTGCTCCGGTACGACCCAGGCATCGGCGGACTTGGTCATGCTGCTGGCGAAGCCGACGAGGCGTAGCGGCGGGGCGCCGTCCACCTCGACAGTGGAGCCGAGCAGTTCCGGGCGTGGTGTGCCCTGATGCCCCAGGTTGACGACGATCTCGCCGGGGGCGGTGACCCAGCGCCCCAGCCGAAGATCGAGCCGGTCCACCGGGCCGGCCGGATCGGCTCGGCCCACCACGGTCCGGGCACCGGCGGGTTGCCCGTTCCAGTCCTCGGAGATCTCGACGACGGCCTGGTCGAAGGGGCCGGCGGCGGCCTCGACACCTGGCCGCTGCCCGGTCTGCGCCAACGCCGCGCCCGAGGTCCTGGTGGGGTCGAAGACCGCCACCGCATGCGCGCCGCGTTGCGCGGCGAAGGCCCGGTCGAAGGGCGCCGACGCGGAGCCGAGCAGGGTCAGCGCGAGCAGGACCGTCGTGCTGGAGCAGAGGACGACGAGCCCGATGACGACCGTCTGAGGTCGGCGTCGTCTCACCGCCGCCCGCGATGCCCGCCAGACCGCACCCCAGCCCGTCGATCGCCCGCCACGCCCGCTCACGCGACCGGCTCCGGCGTGGTCTCCCGAACCACCCGTCCGTCGGCCATCTCGATCAGGCGGCTGGCGCAGCGGGTGGCCAGTCGCGAGTCGTGGGTGACGATCAACAGGGTCTGCCCGGTCTGATGAAGGGCGACCAGCAGGTCCATCACCTGCTCACCCGAGCGGCTGTCCAGCGCACCCGTCGGTTCGTCGGCCAGGAGCAGGTCCGGACGGTTCATCAGGGCCCTGGCCACCGCGACCCGCTGGCGCTCGCCGCCACTCAGCGTGCCCGGATAGCTGTCCTTCAGTTTGGCGACGCCGAGTTCGTCGAGGAGTTCGAGCGCACGCGTACGGGCCCGCCGGGACGGAACGCCGGTCAACTGCGCGGCCAGCGCGACGTTGTCCAGCGCCGGCAGGTCGTCGAGCAGGTTGAAGAACTGGAAGATCATGCCGATCCGCCGGCGTCGGAACAGCGCCAGACCCGTCTCGCCCAGCCTCCCGAGGTCTTCGTCGTGTACGGCTATCGTTCCGCCCGTTGGTCGGTCGAGGCCGGCGATCATGTTGAGCAGAGTGGACTTGCCACAGCCGGACGGCCCCATCACCGCGACCGCCTCCCCGGCACGGATCTGCATCGACACCCCGGACAACGCGCTGGTGCCGGCGTACTCCCTGTGCACGTCGTCGAGCCGTACGACGACCTGTCCTCTGCTGCTGTCGCTGGTCATGGCACGAAAACTAGGTGTGGTGGCCGCACTGCGGCATCAACCTGGAGAGCCAACCCGCCGGGTAGTCCCGGAGTGGGACCCGCTAGCTCGAACGGACGACGTCAGCGCCCGTCACCGCCCCTACCGGCTTCCAGGCGCACGGCGAGGCGGCCCTTCGCCGTAGGCCAGTCGTCGTCGATCATCGCGTAGCTGACCGTGTCCCGCCAGGACCCGTCGGCGCGACGGCGGTGCTTGCGCAGGACACCCTCCCGGACCGCGCCCAGCCCTTCGATCGCCGCCTGGGCCCGGACGTTGAGAATGTCGGTGACCCACACCACACGGACCGCGCCGAGTGTTTCGAAGGCGAACGTCATCATCAGAAGTTTGGATTCGACGTTCGCGCCGCTGCGCCACCATCGCTGACCCAGCCAGGTGTAACCGATCGTCACCGTGCGCAGCGTCGGGTCGGGATTGACAAACGACGTCGTACCGGCGAACTCTCCGGTCGGCACGTCGATCTGGGCGTACGGCAGCCGTACACCGCGAGCCCGGGCGGCGAGTGCGGCGGTGACGTGCCTGGTCGCGTCATCGAGAGTGACGGGTTGCGCGAGCGCACCACCGGGCGGGCTCTGCCAACGGAAGATGTCGGCTGCCTGCTCCGGCGAACCCGTCGCCGCGAGATACCCCGCCGCGTGCTCACACGTCAACGGCTCGAGCCGGATCCTCGAACCGGTCATCGTCGGCATCGCATACCAGAGGTTGTCGTCCGTCACGCGTCGCATGGTGGCAGCCGACGATGCGGCACGCTCGTTGATTTCCACCGGCGGGCGGCCGGCGGTCCACCAGAGGGTGGGCGCCCGGTGCTCAATATCCGGCCGGGCGTACCAGGCCGGTCTCGTACGCGAAGACGGCGGCCTGGGTGCGGTCGCGCAGGCCGAGCTTGGTCAGGATCCGACCCACGTGGGTCTTCACGGTCTGTTCGGCGACGACCAGGTGCGCGGCGATCTCCGCATTGGACAGGCCCTGGGCGATCAGCGACAGCACCTCGGTCTCGCGTTCGGTCAGCTCGCCCACGCGATCCTTCCGCGGGGTCCGGGGTGCGCCCGCCGTTCGGGAGAACTCGGCGATCAGCCGCTTGGTGATGTTCGGCGACAGCAGCGCGTCGCCGGCGGCGACCACCCGTACCGCATGGGCGAGTTCGGCGGCCGAGGCGTCTTTGAGCAGGAAGCCGGACGCGCCCGCGCGCAGCGCCTCGTAGACGTACTCGTCGAGGTCGAAGGTGGTCAGCACCAGGACCTTGACGGTCGTCCCGGCGGCTTCGGTGAGCCGGCGGGTCGCCTCGATGCCGCCGAGCACGGGCATCCGGATGTCCATCAGCACGACGTCGGGAGCCAGTTCGGTGACCCTGGTGACGGCGTCGGCGCCGTCCACGGCCTGACCGACCACCTCGATGTCGGGTTCCGCGTTCAGCAGCACCGTGAAGCCCTGCCGGACCAGCATCTGGTCGTCGGCGATCAGGACGCGAATGCTCGTCATGCGGTGTCCTCGGCATAATCGGCGGGCTGTTGCAGGGTCGGGGCCGGCAGGGTCGCGAACACTTCGTAGCCGCCGTCCGGGGTCGGCCCGCTGGCCAGTATTCCGCCGAGCATGGTGACCCGCTCCCGCATGCCAAGCAGGCCGTGGCCGGCACCCGGCGAGGGTCCGGCGGGCCGGGCCGGCGCGGTGTTGCTGATCCGGATGGTGAGGCTCGTCGGGTCGTACCCGATCAGCACCCGCGCGGTCGCGCCCGGCGCGTGCCGGATCGCGTTGCTGAGCGCCTCCTGCACGAGCCGGAACGCCGACAGTTCGACACCCGGCGCCAGCGGGCGTGGCTCGCCGGTGGTCTCGGTGCTGACCGTGACGCCAGCGGCGCGTAGGTTGCCGACCAGGTCGTCCAGCCGGTCGAGGGTTGGCTGCGGCGCGTGCCGGGCCTCCTCGGACCGCGCGTCCTCCACGCGAAGCACCCCGAGTACCCGGCGCAGTTCGGTGAGCGCCTCTTTCGCGTTCTGCCGGATGCCCGCGAGGTTCTCCTTCAGTTCCTCCGGCGGATCGTCGACCAGGTGCGGGGCGACCTGTGCCTGGATGGAGATCACCGACAGGTGGTGGGCGACGACGTCGTGCAGTTCGCGGGCGATCCGACCACGCTCCTCGAGTACGGTGCGCCGGGTCCGCTCCTCGGCGGCGACCTCCGTCTGCGCGAGCAGTTGACTCCGGGCCACCCGTCGGGCGCGCAGGATCGCGCCGAACGCCGCCGTGGCGGCGAACACCACCACGGCCCGTCCGAGCTCCGTGTAGAACACCGTGGCGGCCCAGCCGATATCCGGACTGCCGTGTACCTCGAATTTCGTGCACGCCAAGCTGGCCAGCGTGGTGATCAGCAGCGTCTCGACCACTGCCCGGGGACGGACCCGCAACGCCAGCAGGAAGAGCACCGCGGCGTGCGGGACGACAGCGGAGAGGCCCCAGGGGTACGGATCACCGAAGACCAGCGTCCCGACGATCAGCGCCGAGGTCGCCATCCACCAGGCCGGGACGGGCCGGAACATCGCCACGATCAGCGCTGCCGCCTGAACCCCGACGACTATGGTCGCCGATCTATCAGTGCCCGCTCCGTACAGGTGGCCATTCATGTTGGCGAACGTGAGTGCCGCGAACCCCGCCACCAGGACGTGTGGCAGCCGGGCCAGCCAGCGGGGTCGTGTCATCCGGGGCAGCGGGTCCGCCGCCGTCGTCCACAGGTCCTCACGCATGGCTCTCGGCACCGCCCGAGCGGCGTTGGTCAGCCGCCTTCCAGCGCCCATGCTCATCAGCCCCATCCTAGGTACACCCGGCCGTGACCTGGGCGGTTGGACCCCTTGCCGAAGCTATGGCCCAGCCAGTCTCGTCCGCGTCCCGCCACAGGGTGCACTTCCCGGGTAGCCCTCAAGGACTACGGACCGGGCGAGCCTTCCAAGCTCGGAGACCAACTGTGGAAGAGGAACGGCCTTCCGGGAGACCGTGGCCAGATCCTTACCCTCGGCGGTCCATGGCGGTGGGAAGATGCTGAGGCCCTGGTCAGGAGAGGGCGGCCACCTTCGCCTTCCAGCCCGGCCAGCGCAGCGTGTCGTAGAACCGGGTCATCGAGCCGGCGAGCATCGCGTGGAGCCAGTCCGCGTACCCCTGCTCCAGGTCCTGCCAGTCGAGCTCGTCGGGCGCGAAGTAGTGCACGGTCGGTGGCGTACCGGGACTGGCGTACCGGGACGGGCCCTGGCCCAGACGAACTGGCCGCCCAGGACGTCGTGCCCGACCAGCAGTTCGCCGCTGGCCGGATCCGTGCCGGCCAGCACGTCCGGCAACCCGGTGCCGCCGGTGCCGAGTACCCGCAGCCACCCGTGGTCCACGAGCAGTCCGCCCGAGTGCGCCACGACGGCGCCCAGCCACGACCTCGTGGTGATCTCCGACCGGGCCAGGCAGTTCTCCGCCTGAACGGGATCCGTCGGCAGCACCCGTACCGGGTACGGCGACGCCGCGACGGCCGCCGAAACTTCCGCCCACGCCGATGTCTCCATCCGAGGCAGCCTGCCAGAGCGGGCGGCCCGTGGGCGGCGGCAGCCTGCCCGGGGTGGCCATCGCCACTTAACGGCCGTCGGCCGGGTCGAGATGTCGCGCCACGGCAACCGCTGATCTAGGGTTGTGGCCCAGCCGGGGATGCACATATTGAGCAGTGGTTGCAACACTTGCAACAGATGGGGGTGCCGTGACATCGGTGGCGACGGCCGGTGAGCAGCCTTCGACACCGCTCGACGCGATCTGCGTCGGCGAGACGATGGCGATGGTGACGCCGACCCCCGGGGGGCGGCTGGACGCGGCGTCGACCTTCGTACTGCGGGCCGGCGGTGCCGAGTCCAACGTCGCGATGTTCCTGGCGGCGCTGGGCCACCGGGCGGCCTGGGCCAGCCGGGTCGGCGCCGATCCACTGGGCGGGCTCGTCGTCGAGCAGGTCGCCGCGACGGGCGTGGACACATCGCTGGTCGAGGTCGACCACACCCGTCCCACCGGCGTCTACCTGAAGGACCCCGGGCCCGCCGGCACCAAGGTCTACTACTACCGTCGCGGCTCGGCGGCGGCCAGCATGGACCCGGTGTACGCGGCGCGGATCAGCGCGGTGCCGTCGGCCGTACTGCACCTGAGCGGCATCACCGCCGCGCTGTCGGAAAGCTGCCGGCAGCTCGTGGACCAACTGCTCCTCGCCGGCCCGGATGCCCGACGGCTGATCTCGTTCGACGTCAACTACCGACCGGCGCTCTGGGACGGGCGGGCCGGCGCCGACCTGCTCCGGTTGGCCCAGGCCGCCGACGTGGTCTTCGTCGGACTCGACGAGGCGGCGCAACTGTGGGACGTCCGGACGCCGCAGGACGTTCGGACGTTGATCAACCTGCCCGGCACGCTGGTGGTGAAGAACGGCTCCGTGGATGCCGTCGCGTTCCACCGCGACGGCGTCAGCGTCGAGCCGGCCCGACCGGTCGACGTGGTGGAACCGGTCGGTGCCGGTGACGCCTTCGCCGCGGGATGGCTCTCCGCGGCGCTGCGCGGCCTGGGCCAGCCCGCCCGGCTGAAGCTGGGGCACCTCGTCGCCGGCGCCGCACTCGGCTCCGTCGGGGACTTCGCCGCACTTCCGCCCGTCGACGCCATCTGCGCGACGCTCGGTATCGAACCGGACAGCTGGCGCAGCCCCGCCGAAGTGGCCTGATCGGGAGCCCGTGGCGATGTCACAGACCGTTCGACGCGCACTGAGCATCATCGAGTTCTTCGCCGAGCGGCCCCGCTCACTCGGCGAGATCGCCGAGCATCTCGGCGTACACAAGTCGACCGCGCTGCGGCTGTTGCAGACGCTGGAACGCGGCGGCTTCGCCCGGTCGGTCGACGGCCGGTACACCGTCGGCTTCCGGATGGTGGCGATCGCCCATCAGGCGGTGGAACACCTCGAACTGCATCCGGTCGCCCATCCGCACCTCGTCCGGCTGGGCGACCGGTACGGCCACACCGTCCACCTCGCCCAACTGGTCGACGACGAGATCATCTACGTGGCCAAGGTCGACGGGCGGGGGGCCCTGAAGATGCGGTCCCGGGTCGGCCGGGCGGTGAACCCGCACACCTCGGGCGTCGGCAAGGCCATCCTGGCGCACCTCGACGAACCGTCCCGGGACCGGTTCCTGGCGAGGCTCACGTACCAGCGCCACACCGCGACCTCCATCACCACCCCTGCGGCGTTCCGCCAGGAGCTGGCGCGGATCGCCGAGCGTGGCTGGGCCGAGGACGACGGCGAGTTCGAGGACTTCGTCAACTGTGTCGCCGCCCCGGTCCGCGATGCCCGGGGCCGCGTCGTCGCGGCGGCGTCGATCACCGCACTGCGTGCCCTCGCCCCGCTGGACCAGCTTCGCGAACACCTACCGCAACTGACCGAGACCTGTGCCGCGATCTCCCGGGACCTCGGCTGGACCGGAGATCAACGACCATGAACGGAGGAACGGTGGACAGCCACGCGACGACCTTCTTCGACAATCTCTTCGTCGACCAACCGGTGATGGCGATCCTGCGTGGCCTGCCACCCGCGCAGACCGTCGCACTCTGCGAGCGGGCCTGGGACAGCGGCATCGACGTGGTGGAGGTGCCGGTGCAGAGCGCGGACGCGCTGCCGTCCCTGCACGCCGCCATCGCCGCCGGCCGGGAACGCGCCCGGCCGGTCGGCGCCGGCACGGTCGTCACCCCGGAGCAGGCGAGGACGGTGTACGAGGCCGGCGCGGTCTTCACCGTCGCGCCCGGGTACGACCCGGAGGTCGCCGCCGAGTGCGCCGCGCTCGGTCTGGCCCACCTGCCCGGTGTGGCCACCTCGTCGGAGATCGGCCAGGCGGTTCGGACCGGTCACACCTGGTTGAAGGCGTTTCCCGCCAGCGAACTGGGCACCGGCTGGATCCGTGCCCAGCTCGCACCCTTTCCGACGGTGAGGTTCGTCGCGACCGGCGGGATCGACGCCGACAACGCGGCCGATTTCCTCGCCGCCGGCTGCCGGGTGGTGGCCGTCGGCTCCGCATTGCAGGACCCCCGCCAACTCGATCTGCTCGCCGGGCTGACCGCGGCCCGCTAGCGGCCTCAGGTGTTAGGAAGGGACCCTTCTTCTACAGAAAACGATAAGCGGGGGCCCTTCCTTACATCTGGGTGCGTACGCTCTGCCGGAT
>NZ_JADPUN010000164.1 GCF_015690345.1 Plantactinospora alkalitolerans
GCCCTGGCCGACGCGCCGGCAGGGCCACCTCCGGCGCGTCGGCCAGGGCCGCGCCGACGGCGAGCACCGGCGGCAGGGCGTACAGCAGGAGGAGCAGGACCACGACGGCGGTCGCGCCGGCCGGGTGGCCGAATGCCGCCCAGAGCGACTTGGCATAGCCGTCCCGCAGCTCGGCCCAGGATTCGTACATCCGGCAACTGGCGATCCGGGACCCGTCGGCGAGCGCGATCCGGCCCCCGGACCGCTTCACCGCCCGGGCCAGTTCGATGTCCTCCAGCACCCGGTCCCGGACCGCCGCGTGCCCACCGGCCCGCTGGTAGCCGGCCCGATCCACCACCAGGAACTGGCCGCCGGCCGCGGCCAGGCTCGGCCGGCGCGAGCGCTCCATCGCCGCCAGCGGCAGGAAGGTCAGCCAGAGCCACTGCAACAGCGGCTGGACCAGCCGCTCACCTCCCGAGCCGGCGACGATCCGGGGGTACGGCGAGAGCAGCGTCGCCGAGGCGGCCCGGAGCGTCGTCACGGCGGCGGCGACCGCGTACGGGGCGAGCCGCACGTCGGCGTCGACGAAGACCAGCACACTCGGCTCGGCTCCGGCCTGTTCGGCTCCGGCCTGTTCGGCGAGCTGCTGGCAGGCGTACGGCTTGCCGAGCCAGCCCGGCGGTGGCGGGCGTCCGGTGATCAGCCGTACCCGGGGATCGTCGGCGGTGATCGCGCGTACGACGTCGGCGGTGCCGTCGGTCGATCCGTCGTCGAGTACGACGATCTCCAGCCGGGGTACGTCGCGCTGGGCCAGCAGCGCGCGCAGGCACGGCCCGACCCGGGTCGCCTCGTCACGCAGCGGCAGCAGTACCGCGACCGGCTCGTCGGTCGTCGCGGTGCCCGGCGGCCGGCGCAGCCAGCGGGCGGCGTTCAGTGCGGCGTGCCCGGCCAGCACGCCGACGGCCACGGCGAGCGCCCAGGCCGGTGCGCTGGTCATGCCGACCGGCGTCCAGGCCGGTGCGCTGGTCATGCCGACCGGCGTCCAGGCCGGTGCGCTGGTCATGCCGGTACCGTGCTGCGCGGGTGCTGCCGTCGGTGCCGGGCGAGGGTCACGGCGAGCGGGCCGGCGACGGCCGCCATGGCCAGGGCGCCCCAGGCGGCCGACGCCGGCAGGCCGAGGAAGACCGCGTGCGCGAGGACGCTGCCGAGGTAGGTCCAGAGGTAGAGGGCGTACATCGGCGCGTCCCGGGCGCCGGCCGTTCCGACGGCCCGGCCGGCGACCGGTCCCAGCAGGGCCATCAGCAGTACGGCGAAGAGCAGCCAGCCGAGATAGTTGCTGACCGGTACGTCCGGCACCCCCGGCAGGGCCGGACTCGGATCCCGCCAGCTCCAGTAGCCCTCGGCGACCATCTGTGGATCGAGGAAGAGGTCCCAGCCGGCCAGTCCCACCCCGGCCAGGGCGATCCGGGCCGGCCCCGGTCGGGTCAGCCGGACCGCGGCGAGCCATGCCGGCCAGGCCATCCAGGTCCAGGCCAGTGGGATCACCAGCGGCACCCCGACCAGTTTCGGACCCAGCTCGCCCGAGTACGCGTAGCCACCGAACGGTACGCCGGTGGCGACGCCGAGCGTCTCGACCAGCAGCCCGCCGCCGGTGGTGACCAGCACCAGCGCGACGGCCGTCCGGGCACCCCGGCTGAGCAGGGCGTGCGTCACCGACAGCAGGTAGCCGAGCAGGACCGTCGCGACGGTCAGCCGGGCCCGTGCGGTGCCGTCGGTGAGCGGATAGCCGATCTGGGCCAGTACCAGTACGCCGAGCAGCAGCCAGGACGGCCGGCCGGAGGTCATCGCTCCGGCGGGGGCAGCGGCAGTTCCCGGCCGAGCACGGCGAATGCCCGTTCGTCGCCGGGAAAGCGGAAGTCCCGTAGTACGTCCACGAAACCGAACCGCCGGTAGAGCCGCCACGCCCGGGAGGTCTGCTCGTCCGCCTCCGGGGTGGACAGCAGGGTGGTGCGGCCGCTGGCCATCGTGAGCAGGGCGCGGAGCTGGCGGGCACCGAGCCCGTGTCCCTGGGTCGCGGGCCGTACGTGCAGCTCGACCACCTCGAAGCAGTCGGGGAACCAGGTCTTGCGGGCATCGTCGGGCAGCGCGCCGTGCACCTGGTCGTGCCACCACTGTCCGGGCGCGGAGAGGTATCCGTAGCCGAAGCCGACCAGGTGGCCGTTGGTGCTGACGGTGGCGACCGCGCGGAAGCCGGGCCGGCGTACGTGGGTGGCGATGTATCCGCGGCGTGCCTCCAGCAGTTCGGCCCGGTAGCCCATCGCCTCCCCGTAGACCGCCACCACGTCGTCGAGCCGCCGGGCGAGATCGTCCGGCTGCCACGGCACCAACCTCATGCTTGCCCGCTCCTGTCTCTCGGCCAGCGTCGGAACTGCGGATCGTCGTCGGATCCGACCCAGTTGAGCACCGTCGGGTCGCCGACGAGATCACGTATCTCGAACCGGGCGAACAGTTCTTCGGCGTACCACCGCCGGGTCGACGTACGAGTGATCGCCGCTCGGTGCTCGGGGGAACGGTACGCGAAATCGCGTAGGTACGTCGCGGCACGCCACACGCTGACCGTGCCCTGCCAGCCGAGCGGGGCCTCGCCGATGCCGAACCGGGCGAGCAGCCCCGGGGCGTTCCGCAGCGCGGCGGCGACCGGCGGCACCGCCCGCCAGAAGGAGGTGGCACGGGATGGACGCAACCGGGCCCGGGTGAGCGCGAGCACCGGCGGCCCGTCGGGTGTGCCGGCCGCCGTCCTGGCCCCTGATCCGTCGGATGTGCCGGCCGCCGTCCTGGCCCCCGATCCGCCGGATGTGCCGGCCGCCGTCCTGGCCCCCGATCCGCCGGGTGTGCCGGGTCGGGGGTCGCCGAACGGCTCGACTCCGGACCATCGGCCTCGGCTGGCGAGCGGGGACAGGTCGATTCGGGCGTCGGCCAGGGCGATCCGGCGCCAGGCGCGACCGACCGGCGTGTCGTCGAACCCGGCGGCCCGGTCCGGGTCGGCCCAGACGACCACGGCGGCCCACCGGGTCAGGTCGGCGTCGGTCGGTCCGAACCCGGTGCCGGTACCGGTGCCGAGCAGCTTGCCGAAGCGGACGCCGGGGATGGCCCGCAACCGGCGGGGGTCGACGGCCATCCGGGCCAGTGCCCGGGGCAGGGCGCGTCGGGGCACCCGCCAGACGTGCAGGGTGACCAGACGTACCGGGGTCGCCTCGCCCCGCCCGGCGGCCGGCTCGCCGCGCAGCGCGCTCGCGCGACGGCCGGGCCGGCTCACGCCACCTCGGCGGGACTGCCGTCGGTGATCCGGAGCAGTTCGGCGTAGGTGGTCGGAAAGACGGCCTGCGGGACGCCGCCGGCCGCCCAGATCTCCGGGTAGTCGGCGAGTGCGGTGTCGACCAGGGTACGGACCGGCTTCGGATGCCCGAGCGGGGCGACTCCGCCGATCGGCTGGCCGGTGTGCTCGCGGACGAACTCCGGGGTGGCCCGCTTGAGCGCGGTCAGCCCGAGTTCCGTGGCGACCCGGGCGGTGTCCACCCGGTGGGCGCCGGAGGTGAGGACCAGCAGGGGATCACCGTCCGCGTTGAAGATCAGCGAGTTGGCGATCTGGCCCACCTCGATCTCCAGGGCCTCGGCCGCCGCGGCGGCGGTGTGCACCGCCTCGGGCAGGATCCGGATCCGGCTGGCCGCTCCGGAGCCGTCCCGTCCGCCCGCGTTGTCGAGCGCGTCCTGCACCGCCTGCACGTTGGGATGTGACTGCATGGTTCCTATCTTGCCTCCAGGGACAGGTTCCGCTCGGACTCGGACCGGACACCACGAACGCGGCGTTCTCCGCAGGTGGGCGGTCGTCGACCTGACGAAGGTTCTACGACCAGATGACTTTCGGATGGGGTCGGCGGGTGGAGTAGTCGATACCTTGGACCGCTATGACGGTGTTGCGAAGAACCCTGCTGGCGCTTCCGGTACTCGTGCTCGGTGCGGCGGGGGTCGTCCTGCTGGCTCCGGGCGGGCTGGGTGATCCGGCGCCGCAGGTGGTGACGGGCGGGCCGTCCGCCGAGGCGTACCGGGACGTGGTCGGGGTCGCCGGGAACCTGCCCGGCTGGCTGCACGGACCGGGCGAGTACGGTGCCGCTGCCGGAGTACTGGTGCTGATCGGGTTGGTCTGCTGGACAGGCTGGTCCGGCTGGCGGCGGCGTACCCCGAGTTGGGTGGGTGCGCTGCTGGTCAGTGTGGCTGCGGTGCTGGCGTACCTGGTCAGCGAGGCGCTGAAGCTGGTCGTCGACCAGGAGCGCCCGTGCCGGGCGCTCGGTGAGGTGACCATCTGGATCTCGTGCCCGCCGGTCGGCGACTGGTCGTTTCCGAGCAACCACTCGACGGTGGCCGGTGCGTTGGCCGGCGGTCTCGTCCTGCTGGCTCCGCGTCTCGGGCTGGTGGCCGTGCCGGTCGCCGTCGCCGTCGCCGTGGCGGTGCTCCGGGTGCTGGCCGGGGTGCACTATCCGCACGACGTGGTCGCGGGGCTGCTGCTCGGCGCGTCGGCCAGCATCGCGCTGCTGCTGGCGCTGAGCCCGGCCGGGACGTGGCCCTTGACCCGGGGCCGGGTTCCGGCCGGGGTATCCGGTGACGGTGTACTCACGCCGGGCCGTCGTTGACGCTGGTGGCCGGCAAGGCCGCGCGTGCTGCCGACGTGCCGCTGGTCGCCGGGCATCGGACCCGGCGACCAGCGGCACCGGCGGGGTCAGGCGATGCGTCGGATGCGGCGGATGGCGAGGTAGAGCAGGAGCGCGGCGAGGGCGACGAAGATGCCGGTCTCGATCCCCTGGAACAGCCAGAACCGGTCGGCGGGCTGGTAGAGCTGCCAGTTGTAGGTGCCGGCCTCGAGGTCGGCACCGCAGTTGGCTCCCGGTCCCGTGGGATTGGGCGGGCACTCTATCGAGCCACCGTCCACCACGAGTTCGCCGGCGGCGTTCCGGACGCCGCTGGCGATTACCCAGTCGCCGGCCGTCGCGTTCGGTGCGACGGCAGTCCCCATGACCGGGAAGGTGAGGGTCTCGGCGGGCAGGTAGTGGGGCCTGGCCAGCATGGCCAGCCCGATTCGCAGGCCGAGGAACCCGACGAGGGTGCCGGCCATCGCGGGCAGCACCCTGGGCCAGACGGTGCCGGCGAAGACGCCCAGCGCGACCGCGAAGAGGGTGTAGCCGACCGGAACGAGGCCCTGCATGTCGAAGAAGAACCCGTCGAAGCGGTCCCCCTGGCCAACCTGGTTCAGCGGGCCCAGCCACCAGCCGACGCCCAACCCGTAGCCGATCGCCGCGATCAGGGCGCCGGTGCCGATCAGCCCGAACTTGACAAGTGCCCAGTGATGGCGGCTGACGCCCTGGGTCCAGACCAGTCGGTGGGTGCCCTGTTCGACCTCGCGGGCGATCAGCGGGGCGCCCCAGAACAGGCCGACCAGCAGCGGCAGGACGAGGAACAGGATGCCTACCAGCAGAAAGGCGCCGTACTGGCTGATGAACTGGTCGTACCCCGTGAGGCAGGCCTCGTTGTTCTCCGGGCCCAGCTTTCCGAGCGTACGGACGCAGTCCGGCAGTCCGAGCTCGGCGAAGGTGTCGCGCATGGCGAGGCCGGTCGGGACAATGAACGCGGCGAGGGCCGCGAGTCCGGCCAGGGCGAACAGTGCCTGCTTGCGGTGCTGCCGCCAGGTCAGCCAGATCATGCCGGTACTCCCCACGCTTCGTTGCTGGTCTGCGTCTCGCCGTCGGCGAGGTGGGCCAGGATGACGTCTTCCAGGGTCACCTCGTGCACCGTCCACGCGGGATCGACGGGCCCGTCGGTGCGGACCAGCAGCGTCGACTGCCGGTCGGTGTGACTGGCCCGGACCACCTCAGTGACCCCGCGAATCGGCTCACCGTGGTGCCGTGGGCCGACCAGTTGCCGGTGCTCGGCGACCAGGTCCTCGACCGGGCCGACGAGCTTCACCTGGGCGGCGTGCAGCACGATCAGGTAGTCGCAGACCCGTTCCAGGTCGGCCAGCAGGTGCGAGGAGAGCAGCACGGTGGTGCCGGACTCCGCGACGCTGCCCATCAGTGCCTGGAGGAACTCGCGCCGGGCGAGCGGATCGAGGCTGGCGACCGGCTCGTCGAGCAGCAGCAGCCGTGGTCGTTTGGCCAGGGCGAGGGCCAGGGCGACCTGGGCGCGTTGCCCACCGGACAGCTTGCCGACCGGCTTGTCCGGCGGGATGCCGAGCTGGGCCAGTCGGGTCCGCGCCAGTGTCCCGTCCCAACGCCGCCGGTTCAGCCTGGCACCCATGGTCACCAGTTCCTCTGCGGTGAAGTCCGGGTACAGCGGAGTCTCCTGGGCGACGAACCCGATCTCGGACAGGACGTCCGTGTTGTCGTAGGGCGGAACGCCCGCGACGCGTACCGTCCCGGCGTCGGGGCGCAGCAGGCCCACCGCCAGGTGCAACAGCGTGCTCTTGCCCGCTCCGTTGGGCCCGACGAGTGCGGCGACGCGTCCGGCGGGCAGATGGAGCGAACAGTCCCGCAGCGCCCAGGTGTCTCCGTACCGTTTCCCCAACTGGTCGGTCTCCAGCGCGGTATCCATCTGATGTCCTCTCATCCTGCTCACGCGGGTAGGTTCTGGGCCGATTCGGCGGGAAGCGTGGCCCGCATCGTGGTCTCCACCAGGGCGGTGACGTCCTCGGGCGACAGCCCGGCGGCCTGGGCCCGGTGCAGCCAGGCCACCAGGTCCGTGCGCAGTTCGGCCTGGTTGGGCAGCGACGGGCTGGCGAGGGTGCGCCGGACGAACGTGCCGACCCCCGGCCGGCCCTCCGCCAGACCCTCGATCTCCAACTCCCGGTACGCCTTCAACACCGTGTTCGGGTTGATCGCCAGCGACTGCGCGACGTCCCGAACCTTCGGCAACTGGTCGCCGGGCACCAACAGACCCACCCGGAGCGCCTGTTTCACCTGCTGCACCAGCTGCATGTAGGTGTTCACCTTCGACCGGCCATCCAGCACAAACTCGATCACCCGGCGCAACCTTCCCTATTGTCCTACGACAGTAGGACTATAGGACAGCCTTCTGCCGGAGGGGCCGGCTGTCAAGACACGAACCGGCAAGGGAACGGAGCCGGGCGCCGGTCAGTGCGGCGTAGCCACCACCTCGGGAGCGGTGGCGGCGGGTGTCACAGGTGGTTCGGCGATCCGGGCCGTCTCGGCGAGCGCGACCCCGGCCAGCACCAGCAGGCCGCCGCCGAACTGGGCGACGTTGAGGGCCTCGCCGGCACCGAGCGTGATCCAGGCGACGGTGGCGGCGATCACCGGTTCGACCATGCCGAGGATTCCGACGCTGGTGGCCGGCAGGTGCCGTAGCGCGCCGGCCACCAGCAGGAACGGCACGATCGAGCCGAGTACGACGACGTACCCGCAGAGCAGAATGACGGGTACGCCGCCGCTGCTGGAGCGCAGCGGTTCCCAGCCGTCGGTGCCGTGGCTCAGCGCCCGGGTGAGCAGCCCGACCACGGCGGAGGCGCCGAACGCCAGGGTGGTGAGGGACAGGGTGTCCCGGTCCCGGACGCCCCGGGCACCGAGCACGTAGTAGCCGGCCAGCAGTACGGCGGCACCGAAGCCGGCGAGCACCCCGAGGCCGTCCAGCTGGAGTTTGCCCCACACCTCGGCCACGCAGGCCAGGCCGACGAGGCTCAGCGCCAGCCCGCCCCACAGTCGGGGGCGTACCCGCTGGTGCTCGCCGAACCGGGCCCAGAGCGCGACGAGCAGCGGAGCGGTGTACTCGAACAGCAGCGCGATCCCGACCGGCATCCGGGAGATCGCGACGAAGTAGAGCATCGGGACGAGGAAGAACCCGGCCAGGCCGTACCCGATCAGCAGTGGCAGTTGACCGACGGTGACCCGGAGCCGGCGGGCGCCGGGCCGCAGCAGCAGGCTCAGCGCGAGCAGCCCGACGAACGCGCCCGCGGCCCGGATCAGGGTGAGTTGCGCCGGATCGATGCCGGCCCGGAGGACCAGTTTCGAGACGGTGCCGTTGACCGCGAACAGCACCGCGGACGAGATCACCATGAGTACGCCGAGAGCGGGTCCGCGATTCGTCACCCGGAGAGAATATCGGTCACTGGGTCAGGGGCCGAATGCCTTTTGGTCATTACCTACCCGGTGCGGTCCCGGTGCTCCGGCCGTAGCCGCGATCCATCGATGACGTTGACTTCATTGAAACGATTCGATACGTTGCCGAAATGCCATGGAAAGCCCTTTCCGCCTGGTGTCCCGTCCCGGACCATCGCCGGGCGGGGACTTTCCGGCCACCGTTCCCAGCCCAGGAGGACCCATGACGCTCACCATCACCACCCGGACGCCACCCGACGGCAGACCGCGCTGGCGCCGCTGGCGTGGCGCTCTCGTGGCGGCCACCACCGCCGCCCTGGTCGCCACCGGTGGCGTGGTCGGCCTGTCGCCCGCCTCGGCGGCCACCGTCGACACCAGCGCCTACTACGTGCTCGTCTCCCGGCACAGCGGCAAGGCGCTCGACCTCTACAACCTCGCCACGGGCGACGGTGCGCCGGTCGTGCAGTGGGCCCGCAACGACGGCAACCAGCAGCAGTGGCAGTTCGTGGACGCGGGCAGCGGCTACTACAAAATCAGATCGCGGCACAGCGGCAAGTTCCTGGAGATGCCGAACGCCACCGACGGCACCCAACTGATCCAGAACGCCGACAACGGCACCACCCGCCAGCACTTCGGGGTCGCCGACTCCGACGGCGGGTACGTCCGGCTTCTCAGCCGGCACAGCGGCAAGGCGCTGGACATCTGGGAGTGGTCCACCGCCGACGGCGGGATCGTCGCCCAGTACCAGGACCTGGGCGGATACAACCAGCAGTGGCAGATGATCCGGGTCGGCTCCGGAGGTGGCGGGGACGGCAGCGCCGACTGCGGCAGTGGCTCGTACAACGCCGAGGCGGTGCTCAGCGGCAGCACCTGGACCGCCCGCAACGGCGGCAGCACGGTCTACACCGGCAGCGACATGCGCTCCGCGATGCAGGCCGCCGTGAACAGCCTGTCGTCGGGACGTACCTCGAAGCAGCGGGTGGTCGTCCGGGGGTCCGGGTCGGTGAGCGCCGGCGGCCGGCTCTCGCTGCCCAGCTACACGATCCTGGACGTCTGCGGCACGATGAACGTGACCGGGTCCGGCTCCGGGGACCAGGCGCCGGTGTACGCCCGGGGCGCCACCGACGTCGAGATCCAGCACCTGACCCTCACCGGCTCACCGCTGTACGGCATCTTCATGCGCAACGTGAACAACCTGACGCTCGGGCAGATCGACATGCGGCTGTCCAGCGGCCTCGGGGTGCGGATCGACAACCACGGTGGCGACCGGGCGGTGAAGGTCCGCAACATCCGGATCGACAACGTGTACGTGCAGGGCACCAGCAGCCAGGGCGTGGAGACGTACGGGGTGGATGGGCTGACCGTCGGCACCGTCACCGCCCGCAACGTCGGGGAGTCCGGACTGCTGCTCAACGACACGATCAACGCCACCATCGGTACGGTCGACGCCGACAACGCCGGTGCCGGCACCGGGTACGCGGCGTTCCGGATGGCCAACCGCAACGGCCGGGTGGGCAGCAGCTACCCGACGAACATCCGGGTCGGCACCGTGGTCGCCCGGGGTGGTGGCCGCGGGATCTTCTGCGTCTCGGAGAGCGGTGGCGCGGTGATCGACCGGGTGACCATCTCGAACACCGGCAACAACTCGATCCTGATCGAGAACTGCTACAACGTCACCATCGCGGGGCAGTCCGGGACGGTGACCGGTGGCGGCGAGGTCCGGATCGCGGCGCGTACCGAGTTCCCGCTCTCGGCGAACATCACCCTGCAGAACCTGACGGTGACCAACACCAACATCCGGCAGAGCCCCTGCGGCGGCGCCAACAACGTGATCCGGAACGTCACCCGGGTCAACTCCACGCTGACCTGGTGTTGACCCCGATCTTGACCCCGTCCGGCAGGGCGGTTGACCGGCTGCGGTTACTTGCGTTTTTGTCGGGGGCGGGGTGTACTCTCTCCAGTAGTTAGAACGAGTGTTCGATTGGGTGACGGTCGATGCGAGTCGACCCGCCGGGCCGGACGCTCGGGCTGACGCCGGGGGCGGCGTTCGCGGCGTAACCCCCGGCCGCGGTTTCGCGAACCGCACGGGATCCGGATTCGCGATCCGGGCCCACCAGGCAGGATCGTCGTCCGCCGCCCACGACCCCCGGGCGGCGGACGACGAACCCGCCGGTTCAGCCGGCCGGGTGTGGTGTGGGGAAGCGTCCACATCCGGCCGGCGACCCCACCGGTGCGTCTTCCTCCGCATCGGCCAGTACCACCCGGTGCGTCACCGTCGGTCGGTCCGACACCGGTGACGCGGTGAAATGGGCGACGCGGAGGAGACAGTTCCCATGCCGACCAGTCAGGCGCCGACGGTGCCGTCGCACGTGCTGCCGCACCGCACCCCGGCCCAACTACTGACGATCGCCCGAATGGGCCTGGCGGAAGCCGCCGAAACCCGGCCCGACGGCCTGCGCTACGCCGCGGCACACCTGGCCGCCCTGCGCGCCGCGGCGGCGATGCTCGCCGCCCGGGCCCGGCCCGCGCCGACCCGCCGCAACCGTGTCACCAGCGTCTGGGCGCTGCTGGTGGTCGTCGCCCCGGAGCTGGGGGAGTGGGCCAACTACTTCGCCACCGGCGCCAACAAGCGAGCCGCCGCCGAGGCGGGCATCCCCCGGGTGGTGAGCCCTCGGGAGGCCGACGACCTGCTCCGCGCCGCCGAGCAGTTCGTCGCGGTGATCGAGGTGGCGCTCGGCGTGGCCCATCAACCCGCCCTCGACGGGATCGCCGCCTGAGGCGGATGTCGCGCGGGTTGTCGGGTCTCGCCCCGGCGGTTCGGAGAACCGTGTCTGCTACAGCACCACCTGCCTGATCGGGCATCGGAACAACGGGGAGCGGAAGTCGAGATGGCCGGGCGGATGGTTGTCGGTTCCGCCGCCCTGGCGGAGCTGGTCCGACCGGCGAGCGGGTCGGAGCCGGCGGGTGTGCACCGGATGTTGCCGGTGCTGCCCGAACTGGCCGGTTTGCTGCCCAACCGGGGGCTGCGCCGGGGCAGCACCGTCGCGGTCGGCATCGGGCATCCGGCGCGCAACGGCAGCACCTCGTTGATGCTGTCGTTGCTCGCCGAGGCGTCCCGGGCCGGTTCGTGGTGCGCGGTGGTCGGAGTGCCCACCCTCGGCGCGGTCGCCGCCGCCGATCTCGGCATCGAACTGGACCGGCTCGCCCTCGTCCCCCATCCCGGTCCGGAGTGGGCGACCGTGGTCGCCGCCCTGATCGACGGGGTCGACGTCGTGGTCGCGGCGGTGCCCGGAACGGTTTCCGCCTCGGTCGTCAGCCGGCTGGCCGCCCGGGCCCGGCAACGTGGCAGCGTGCTCGTCCCGTACGGCCAGTGGGCCGGTGCCGACGTGACCCTCCAGGTGGTCCGGGGTGTATGGGAAGGGCTGGGCCAGGGGCGGGGACGGCTGCGGCGGCGGGAGGTGACGATCTCCGCCCGGGGGCGTGGTGCGGCGGCCCGCCCCAAGGAGATCCGGGTCTGGATGCCCGGCGACCGGTCGACCCGGGCGGCGGTACCGGCGGCCGGTACGGCGTCCCACCCGGGACTGACCGGGGCGGCGTCCCACCCGCGCCGGACCTCGCTCACCCTCGTCGGGAAGTGAACACCGGACCGTCAGCGGCCCAGATATGCCCCGCCGTTGACGTGTATCACCTGGCCGGTGAGATGGCCGGCGGCCGGGGAGGCAAGAAAGGACACGGTCGCCGCGACGTCGTCGGTGGTGCCCGCCCGTCCGTTGCGGGTGGCGGCGACCCGCTGCCGGACCCCGTCGTCGGTCATCCGGTCCCGAAAGAACTCGGTGGCGACGATCAGGCCGGGAGCGACGACGTTGGCGGTGCCGCCGCGTGGGCCGAGTTCGCTGGCCAGCGATGCGGTCCATGCCTCGACCGCGGCCTTCGCCGCACCGTAGGATCCGGCTCCCTGCCTGGCGGCGATGGAGCCGATGGTTACGACGCGGGCGTTTTCGGTGAACCTGGCGGCAAGTGCCGCGGTGACCAGCACGGCGGACATCAGGTTGGCGTCGAGGTTCGCCCGCCAGTTTTCGGCGAGGGCAGTGAGATCATCACCGGCGGCTTCCGCCCGGTCGAAGTTCGTGTTCCCACCGGCGTTGTTGACCAGCACATCGACCCGGGTGGGCAGCAGCGGCAGCGCCGCGGCGACCGAGGTCGGGTCGGCGGCGTCGAAGGCCACCGGGACAGCCCCGATCCGTTCGGCGGCCTCCTTGAGGAGGCTCTCCCGGCGCCCCGTGATGACCACCTGATCACCTGCCTGGGCAAAGGCTTCCGCCACGGCGTACCCGATTCCTGTCGCGCCCCCGGTGACGACAACGACCCGCATGTGCATCTCCTTTAGGTCTAAAGTAGTATCGACGTTAGCACGAGGAGGGCGACATGGACGACGAGGTCGATCGCATCCAACAGGCCTGGGCCAGAGAGCGCCCCGGCACCCCGGTGGAGTCCATCGGCGTCATCACCCGGGTCTGGCGAGTTGGCAAGATCCTCAATGACGAGCGACGTCGGACACTGGCCCGCCTCGGTATCGACGCCGCGACCCTCGACCTGCTCAGCACCCTGCGGCGAGCCGGCCGGCCCTACCGGTTGCCCGCCGGCGAGCTGGCCCGGCTGTCGCTGGTCAGCGCCGGCGCGATCTCCCAACGGGTGGCCCGCGCCGAGCACGACGGACTGGTGTGCCGGGACAAGGCCGGCCCGGACGGCCGCACCGTCCTGGTGACTCTGACCGACGCCGGAAACCGCCTGCTGGACCGGACCGTCGACGAACTCCTCCAGCACGAACAGACCCTGCTCGACGCCCTCGGCGGCGCCCAGCGTGACCAGCTCGCCGACCTGCTTCGCGTACTGCTCGCGGATCTGGTCACCCGATTCGATCCGCCCGCCCGATCGTCGTAGCCCCGGCGGGCGGTTGATGTCCGGGCCGGGCCAACGAGAATCGAACACACGTTCTAAGATCGCATATCTGCTGGTCGAGGGAGGTGTGTGTGGTGGCGCCGGTGCGGACCATGCTGCTCTGGTGCCCCGACTGGCCGGTGATCGCGGCAGACATCGTCGAGGGGGTGCCCGCGACCGGCCCGGTCGCGGTGCTGCACGCCAACCGGGTGGTCGCCTGCTCGGCGTCCGCCCGCGCCGAGGGAGTACGCCGAGGGCTGCGTAAGCGGGAGGCGCAGAGCCGGTGCCCCCGGTTGACCGTCGTCGACCATGACCCCGGTCGGGACGTACGCGCCTTCGAGCCGGTGATCGCCGCCGTCGAGGAGGTCGTCGCCGGGGTCGAGGTGATCCGCGCGGGAGCCTGTGCGGTAGCCGCGCGCGGCCCGACCCGGTACTTCGGCGGCGAGGAGCGGGCCGCCGAGCGGATCGTCGAGCAGGTCGCGCAGACCTGCGAGGTGGAGAGCCAGATCGGGATCGCCGACGGGGTCTTCGCCGCCGGGTTGGCGGCCCGGTCCGGGCGGATCGTCCCGGCCGGTGCCACCCGGGAGTTCCTCGCCGGGCTGCCCGTCGAGGCGCTGGGCCGACCGCCGTTGACCGATCTGCTGCGCCGGCTCGGCCTGCGTACCCTCGGCGACTTCGCGGCGCTGCCTGCCGGAGACGTGCTGGCCCGGTTCGGGTTCGACGGAACGCTGGCCCACCGGCTGGCCGGCGGCGGCGACCATCGCCCGCTCGCGGTCCGCCGCCCGCCGCCCGACCTGGCGGTGACCGAGACGTACGACGACGACCCGCTCGACCGGGTCGACGCCGCCGCGTTCGCCGCCCGGACGCTGGCCGAGCGGCTGCACGACACCCTCGCCGGACACGCCCTGGCCTGCACCAGGCTGGCCATCGAGGCGGTGACCGCGCACGGGCAGGAGTTGCGGCGGGTCTGGCGGCACGACGGCCTGCTGACCGCGGCGGCGATCGCCGACCGGGTGCGCTGGCAGCTCGACGGCTGGCTGACCGGCACCAGCCGCCGCCCCGGCTCGGGCCGGGTCGGACCGGCCCGACCGACCGCCGGGATCATCCGGCTGCGCCTGGTCCCCGAGGGGGTGCTGGCGCACGTCGGCCTCCAACCGGGGCTGTGGGGCGAGACGGGCGAGGAACGGGACCGGGCGCACCGGGCGCTGAGCCGGGTACAGGGCATCCTCGGACCCGAGTCGGTGCTGACCGCGGTGCTCGGCGGTGGACGCTCACCGGTCGACCAGGCCCGGCTGGTGCCCTGGGGCGACGAGCGGACCCCGGCCACGGCGGGACCAGTGGTCGGGCCGGCTTCCGGCGCCCGCGCCGGCCCTGGTGCTGCCGGTGCCGCTGCCGGCGGTCGTCCACGACGCCGCCGGGGAACCGGTCCGGGTGACCGCCCGGCTGGAGGTCAGCGCCGCGCCGGCCCGGCTGGAGATGGACACCGGCGGCGCGGGAGCGGTCGAGATCGTCAGTTGGTCCGGCCCGTGGCCGGTCGACGAGCGCTGGTGGGCCCCGGCCGAGGCCCGGCGCCGGGCCCGGTTCCAGGTGTGCCTCGCCGACGGTACGGCGCTGCTGCTCTCCCTGGCCGGCGGCCAGTGGTGGGTGGAAGCCGTCTATGACTAGCCGACGGCCACCCTCCTGGGCCGCCCGCGCCAGCCGCACCGCTCGCGGCGGAGGCCGGCGGTGAGCTTCAACAATCCCGACGTGCCCTGGTCGGAGCTGGAGCGGGTGCTCTCCGGCCGAGGCGGGCCGCACCTGCGCGTGGTGGATCCGCTCGCCGTCGACGCCGACGGCGGGGACTCGCCGGCCTGGACCCGCAAGCGCCCCGGCTACACCCCGCCCGAACCGTCGGCGGCACCGGTCGAGGGCACGGTGCCGTACGCGGAACTGCACGCGCACACCAACTTCAGCTTCCTCGACGGGGCCAGCCACCCCGAGGAACTGGCCGAGGAGGCGGCCCGGCTGGGCCTGACCGCGCTCGCGGTGACCGACCACGACGGGTTCTACGGCGTGGTGCGGTTCGCCGAGGCGGCCCGCGCACTGCGGCTGCCCACCATCTTCGGCGCCGAACTGTCGCTGGGCCTGCCCGGACCCCAGAACGGCGAGCCGGACCCGCTCGGCCGGCACCTGCTGGTGCTCGCCCACGGCCCGGAGGGGTACGCCCGGCTGGCCCGCACCATCGCCCGCGCACAGCTACGCGGCGGGGAGAAGGGCCGACCGGTCTACGGCGAACTGGAGGAGGTCGCCGCCGACCTGAAGGACCACGTGCTGGTGCTCACCGGATGCCGCAAGGGACCGGTGCCGGCCGCGCTGCTCACCGAGGGGGTCGAGGCGGCGGCCCGCGAACTGGACCGGTTGACCGCACTGTTCGGCGCCGAAACCGTGGCGGTGGAGCTGACCGACCACGGCGACCCGACCGACGGCGACCGCAACGACGCGCTCGCCGAACTGGCCGCCGCCGCCCGGCTGCCCACCGTCGCCACCAACAACGTGCACTACGCCACCCCGTCCCGCCGCCGCCTGGCCACCGCGCTCGCGGCGGTACGGGCCCGGCGCAGCCTGGACGAGATCGACGGCTGGCTGCCGGCGGCGGGCACCGCCCACCTGCGCAGCGGAGCCGAGATGGCCGCCCGGTTCGCCGCCCATCCCGGTGCGGTGGCCCGGGCCGCCGAGTTCGGTGCCGAACTGGCCTTCGACCTGAACCTGGTCGCGCCGCACCTGCCGGACTACCCGGTGCCGCCCGGACACACCGAGATGAGCTGGCTGCGCAAGTTGACCATGGACGGCGCCCTACAGCGGTACGGCCCGCCCGCCGCGCATCCGGACGCGTACCGGCAACTCGAACACGAGCTGAAAATGATCGAGGCGCTGGGCTTTCCCGGCTACTTCCTGGTGGTCTACGACATCGTGACGTTCTGCCGGAACAACGACATCTACTGCCAGGGACGGGGCTCGGCGGCCAACTCGGCGGTCTGCTACGCGCTCTGGATCACCAACGTGGACGCGGTCCGGCACAACCTGCTCTTCGAGCGCTTCCTCGCCCCCGAGCGGGACGGTCCACCGGACATCGACGTCGACATCGAATCCGACCAGCGGGAGAAGGTGATCCAGCACGTCTACGAAAAGTACGGCCGGGAGCACACCGCCCAGGTCGCCAACGTCATCTCGTACCGGCCCCGGTCGGCGGTGCGGGACATCGCCAAGGCGTTCGGCTTCTCGCCCGGCCAGCAGGACGCCTGGAGCAAGCAGATCGACCGGTGGGGCAGCGTGGCGGCGGTCGACGTCGAGGGGATCCCCGAGCACGTCGTCGCGTACGCCAACGAGTTGCAGACATTTCCGCGGCACCTCGGCATCCACTCCGGCGGGATGGTGATCTGCGACCGGCCGGTCATCGAGGTGTGCCCGGTCGAGTGGGGGCGGATGCCCGGCCGCACCGTCCTGCAGTGGGACAAGGACGACTGTGCCAGCGCCGGACTGGTCAAGTTCGACCTGCTCGGCCTCGGCATGCTCTCGGCACTGCACTACGCGTACGACATGATCGAGTCCACCCTCGACCTGAGCTCGATGTCCCTGGACGACCCCGAGGTGTACGACATGCTCTGCCGGGCCGACTCGGTCGGGGTGTTCCAGGTGGAGAGCCGGGCCCAGATGGCCACGCTGCCCCGGCTCAAGCCCCGGGAGTTCTACGACCTGGTGGTCGAGGTGGCGCTGATCCGGCCCGGCCCGATCCAGGGCGGCTCGGTGCACCCGTACATCCGGCGGCGCAACGGCCTGGAGCCCGTCACCTACCCGCATCCGCTGATGCGCAACGCGCTGGAGAAGACCCTCGGGGTGCCGTTGTTCCAGGAACAGCTGATGCAACTCGCGATCGACCTGGCCGGCTTCGACGCGTCCGGTGCCGACCAGCTCCGCCGGGCGATGGGTTCCAAGCGGTCCGCCGAGCGGATGGCCGAGATCCGCGACCGGCTGTACGCGGGGATGGCCGAACGGGGCATCACCGGCGAACTCGCCGACGACGTCTATCTCAAACTCTCCGCCTTCGCCAGCTTCGGCTTCCCGGAGAGCCACTCGATGAGCTTCGCCTACCTCGTCTACGCCAGCTCCTGGCTGAAGCGCTACCACCCGGCGCCGTTCCTCGCCGCGCTGCTGAACGCCCAGCCGATGGGGTTCTACTCGCCGCAGACCCTGGTCGACGACGCCCGCCGGCACGGTGTCGAGGTACGCCGCCCGGACATCAACGCCAGCGGCGCCAAGGCGAGGTTGGAATCGACCCCGGAAACCCGGTGGGGTAGCGCGCCGGGCGAGCCGCCGCACCGGTGGGGGCTGGGCGGTCCGGCGGTCCGGCTCGGGCTGTCCGGGGTCCGTACCCTCGGCGACGACCTCGCGGAGAAGATCGAGCGGGAGCGGACCGCGCACGGGCCGTACCGGGACATGGCGGACCTGGCCCGACGGGCCGGGCTGACCGCCGGACAACTGGAGGCGCTGGCCACCGCGGACGCCTTCGCCTGCTTCGGGCTGACCCGGCGGGCAGCGCTCTGGGGGGCCGGCGCGGCGGCCCAGGACAAGCCGGACCGGCTGCCCGGCACCATCGCCGGAGCGGACGCGCCGACCCTGCCCGGGATGGACGCCGTCGACCGGCTGGTCGCGGACGTCTGGGCCACCGGCCTCTCCCCGGAGAGCCATCCGGCACAGTTCGTCCGGGCCCAACTCGACGCGGCCGGCGCGATCCCGATCGCCCGGCTGGCCGGGGTCGACCCCGGCACCCGGATCCGGGTCGGCGGCATCGTCACCCACCGGCAACGCCCCGCCACCGCCGGCGGAGTCACCTTCGTCAACCTGGAGGACGAGACCGGCATGCTCAACGTCACCTGCTCACCCGGCCTCTGGCAGCGCTACCGGAAGGTGGCCCGGAAC
>NZ_JADPUN010000105.1 GCF_015690345.1 Plantactinospora alkalitolerans
CTCCGCTCCCCCGCTGGGCGTACCGCCGGCTCCCGCCGGGTACCGCCCGCCGTTCGCGCCGCACGGCCCGTACGCCACCGCTGGCAGCCGGCCCGCGCCCGCACCCGCACCGGGCCGCAAGAAGAAGCAGCCGAAACGGCCCCGCGAGCGGTCCTCGCTGGGCGCGGCGACCTTCTCCATGATCTTCGTGGCGATCGGTATCGTCGCCATCCTGGACCTGACCGACCTGGTCCGGGTGATGCCGTCCACCTACTTCGCCGCCGCTCTGGTGACCATCGCCCTCGGGCTGCTGGTCGGCGCGTGGTTCGGCCGGGCCCGCTGGCTCATCGCCCTCGGGCTGGTCGCGGCGTGCGCCCTGGCCATCTCGACGGTCGCCGAGTCCTACACGACGATCCGCAGCGAGGAGGACGTGGTCTGGGCCCCGGCCAGTTATGAGGTGATGGCCGACACCTACGAGACCAGGTTGGGCAACGCCACCCTGGACCTCACCCGGGTGGATTTCGCCGGCCAGGACGCCAAGGTGCACGTGGAGGTCAATCTCGGCGAGGTGAAGGTGATCCTGCCGCCGAACGTCGACGTGACAGTGCTACTCGACGTGAACGCGGGCGACGCGGACGTCCTGGGCCACCGGTACGGCCACTTCCCCGGTTCGCAGCGGGACGTGACCGACTACGGCGAGGACGGGGCCGGCGGTGGCCGGCTGCTGCTCTCCCTGCAGGTCAACGCGGCATCCGCGGAGGTGACACGATGAAGGCGCACCGTACTGACGGGGTGTCCCTGACATTCGCCCTGATCTTCCTCGCCGTCGTGGCCTGGTGGCTGCTCGCGCAGCTCAGCCGGCTCGCGCTGCCGGCGGTCGGGTGGCTGATCGCCTCGACTCTGATCGCGATCGGCGCGCTGGGGCTGGTCGGTGCCCTACGTGCCAACCGGTCCGGGCGGCGGCAGGCGACCCAGCCGGACGCCACGACGGCCACGGAGGCCTCCGACCCGTCGACCACGCCGGACGCCGACTTCTCGAGGTCCGACGCCGAGATCTCGAGGTCCGACGCCGAGATCTCAAGGTCCGACGCCGAGATCTCAAGGTCGGACGCCGACTTCTCGAGGTCCGACGCCGACATCTCGGCACTCGACGCCGACGTCGTCCGCGCCGGACCGGTCGACGGGCCCACCAGGGACGACGCGCCCACCAGGGAATTCGACCGGCCCGGTGTCGACGAGCCGACCGTGGGCCTGTCCCGCCGGCCCACCACCGACGAACCCGACCGGGGTGACGAGGGGCGTCCGTGATCGATGCGGCTCGGTCGAGCGGTGCCTAAACTGGCCGGCGGAGGTTTCCACCTCCGCCGGCCGATTCTCCGCAGACGGCCGGAAACCGCCCCGCCGCGCAGCCCGCGTCACCATCGGCACCGCGTAGCCTGCGTCGGTATCGGTAGCCGTCCGTCCTGACCCCACGAGGAGCCCGCCCGACATGACCCAGTCCCCCGCCGTACGCAGCACCGGCTCCGGCCGTCCGGTCCGCGTCGGCGAGCGCGCCGCCCGCGTCCTCACCACCGAGATGTCCCGGCACCACGGTCCGAAGACCACCCTGCTGGTCGGGGCCGTCGCCGACTCCCCCGTGCTGGGCGCCTCGATCGACGCGCTGGTGCCCGGCGACACGCTCACCGTGGTACCGGCGGACGCGCTCGCCGCGCACCAGCTCCGGGACCACGTCGCGGCCCTGGGACAGTGGATCTCCAAACGGGTACGCGTCGTCGACTCGCTGGCCGAGGCGGACGCGGCGGACGTGGTGGTCGCCGCGGAGCCGCTCGCCGGTACCGCCGAGGAGACCCGGACCGGCCTGGACACGCTGGCCACGTACCTGACCAAGGGTGGCGTGCTGAGCGTCGGGGTGCCCGCACTGCCCGGCCGGGCGCCGGGTGCGGTCGGCGAGCTCGAACGGCAGAGTGCGCTGTTCGGGGTCGGCACCGACCTCGTCCTGGTCAACCAGCCACCGGTCCGGGTGCACCGGCTGCGCTACACCTCCGCCGAGGTCGCGGTGGCGGCCCGGCTGGCTCCCGCCCATCGCACGTCGAGCGTGCCGCTGACCAGGGGCATGCACATCGACTCGAACGGGGTCGCCGCGGCCGGCATCGCCCTGGGACTCGCCGCGTTCACCCGACTCGCCCGGCCGAAGTCCCGGCTCTGGCTGCTGCCCGCCCTGGCGGCCGGCCCGGTGGCCGCGTTCTTCCGGGATCCGGAGCGGGACATCCCGACGGACGAGTCCGCGGTCGTCGCCGCCGCCGACGGCCAGGTGCTCTCGGTACAGCGGCTCCGCGACGAGCGCTTCGGTGACGGTGAGTTCCTCCGGATCGCCGTCTTCCTCTCGGTGCTGGACGTGCACGTCAACCGGTCGCCGGTGGCCGGAAAGGTGGTCGACTACTTCGTCGCCGACGGTGGCTTCGCCGCCGCGATGAAACCGGACGCGGAGCACAACGTGGCCGCGTACACCGTGCTCGACACCGAACGCGGGACCGTGGTGGTCGCCCAGCGCACCGGCCTGATCGCCCGGCGGATCGTGCAGCGGGCGCCCGTCGGCGCACTGCTGGCCCGGGGCGAGCGTTTCGGCCTGATCCGGTTCGGCTCCCGTACCGACGTCTACCTGCCCGCCGACGCCGCCGAACCGCTGGTCGGTCCGGGCGAACGGGTCGTCGGCGGAGCATCGGTCATCGCCCGCTGGCGCTGACCCGGGGGCACCGGCTCGGCGCCCGCGCCGGGCCGGAACCGTCCGTCGCCCACCGGCTCGGGCCGGTGGGCGACGGTACGGCGGACGGATCAGGCGGTACGTCAGACAGCGCTGCGTCGGACAGTGCGTCAGGCGGCGGTGCGTCGGACAGTGGTGCGTCAGGCGGTACGGCGCTGGCGCAGCCAGAGCAGGGGCCCGCTGGCCAGGTAGCCCACCACCAGGAGGGCGAAGGTGAGCCGGGGCTCGATCAGGGCGCCGATCACCGGTGCCAACCACACCCATGGCGGCAGCTTGATCAGCCGGGCCAGCTTGGCGTACGGGAAGCTGGAGACCATGGCGAAGGCGAGCAGCCCGACGCCGGCGACCTGGAGCGCGCCGGAGACCGGCAGACCGATCAACACCGCCAGGGCGAGCACCGCTGCGGCCATGGTGGTGGGGACGCCGCAGAAGAACCGGCCGTCCTTCGGCGACACGTTGAACCGGGCGAGCCGGATCGCCGCGCAGGCGGCGACGAGGGCGCAGGCGACCCCGGCGGCGGCGGTCGAGACCGAGCCCACCAGCGAGGCGTAGACCACGACCGGGGCGGCCAGTCCGAACGAACACATGTCGGCCAGCGAGTCCATCTGGGCGCCGAACGGACTGGCCACGCCCATCCGGCGGGCCAGCGCCCCGTCGAGCCCGTCAAAGACCACGCAGGCGATCAGGCAGTACGCCGCGACGCGCACGTCACCGTGCATGGCCTGGAAGATCGCGAGCAGCCCCAGGGTCAGGCTGGCGAGGGTGCAGGCGTTCACCAGTGCGAACTTGATCCGGCGGGCCATGGTCCGTTCGCCGGGCAGCAGCGGGATGGCCATCGCCGAGCCCGCGGCGTCGACCGCGTCGGACGGGCCGATCGCCGGGCTGACGGGAACGACGGATTCGATCTCCGCTGCGGTCAGCCGGCCCACGCCGTACGCGTCGATCGGACCGGAGTCGTCGTGGTAGTAGCGGTCGGACAGGTTCAGGGCACTGGTGCCGTCCAGCAACTGCTCCCGGCGTCCGACCCGGACCAGCAACACCTGGCGGGCGAACGTGCCACTGCGGCGCAACCGACCCGCCCAGCGGCGCCCTGCCGGGCGCGGACTGTCCGACGTACGACGCCGACGCCATGGGGCTCTCGGCACGTTTCCTCCATCAACGGATCAACTTGTCCGCCACCGTGGCGGCCCGGCCCGGCACCATCGAACGCCGGAACTGCTTGGCCGGCAACCAATTGCGGCCTACACCATCGCACAGACGCAGGGGATTCGCGATAGCTGTCTGGGGGGTATTTCCCCCAAACCGCGCGAGGCACCCAGACCTCCCTATCCAGGACGCTACCCCCGGCCAGCGGCGGCATCGGCCCCCGGTAACTCTATCCGAACCAGTCACAACGACCGATTCGGCCAAGATCCTCGACTTCCCCGGAGACGATCTTCAGGGCGCCAGCAGGGACAACGCGGCATCCACCACCTCGGTACGCGGCAGCACCGCCACCTCGGCCGGCGGGAACCAGCCGGCGCTCGCGGTGGACCCTCCCGCCGCCTCCGTCACCTTCGCCTCGGTGGGCGCGTCGACCAGGACCCGGTAGATCGCCCGTACCCCGTGCCAGTCCAGCGCGCGGCCCTCCGGCCCGAACTCCGAGGTGTTGTGCCGGTGCGACACGTGCAGCAGCGCGGTGACCCGGCCGAGTTGGCCGGTCTCCTCCACCAGCTCCCGCAGCAGCGCGCTGACCGGCTGCTCACCGTGGTCGGTGCCGCCGCCGGGCAGGTGCCATCGGCCGGCGCCGGGAAAGCCGTCCGCGATCCGTGCGAGCAGGATCCGGCCGGCGGGATCGGTGGCCAGCCCGTACGCCGCGAAGCGCTGGCGGCGGTCGATCGACGCCAACCGGACCGGCGTCCCGACCTGCGGCACCCGGACGCCCTCCGGCAGCGGGTCCACGGGTCGACCGAGCAGCTCGGCGGTGAACGGCATCAGGGCGAGCCCGGCCAGTTCCCCGGGACCGACCCAGGCGACGGCGTCGGTTCCGCCGTCCGGATCGGCGTGCGGCGGCCGACCCTCGGGATCCGGGCCCGAAATTCCGCTCGGCGCCACGACGTCGTAGACGATCCGGTCGGTGTGCTCCGCCACCGGACCGTCGACGCCGGCCAGCCGGACCACGTCGGCGAGCACCGCGCGGAGTCCGGTCACCTCGACGGTCAGGCCGGTCTCCTCGGCGAACTCCCGCCGCACCGCCGCCGCCGGATCCTCACCGTGCTCGACCCCACCGCCGGGCACCTGCCAGAGCCCGGGAAACGCGGAGTTCCCGGACCCCCGGGCGAGCAGCACCCGATCTCCGTCCCGACACAGCCCGTACGCCCCGATCCGCCGCCGCCGATCCACCGCCGCCCCCTCCCTGCGCGCCATATCGATCATGCCGGCCGGGACGAGCCGGAGCGCGGGCGGGTCGGGAAATCGCGGCGTCAGCCCAGCCGGGCCGCCTGGACGGCCTCGGCGGTCACCTCGGTCAGGCGCTCGGCGGGCAGCGCGTCCAACTCGTCCCGGCCGAACCACCGGGCCTCGGAGGTGGAACCGCCGACGTCACTGACGGTCGGCGTGGCCGGTGAGTCGACCACCACCCGGTAGAAGGCGCGTACGCCGTGCCAGTCGATCGGATAGCCCTCCGGACCGAGCGAGGCCGCGTCGCGGTGGCTCGCCACCCCGATCAGCTCCACCAGGCGGCCACGCTGGCCGGTCTCCTCGACCAGCTCCCGGATGAGCGCCGCGCCCGGCTGCTCGCCGTAGTCGGTACCGCCGCCGGGCAGATGCCAGCAGCCCGCCCCCGGATACCCGTCGGCGACCCGGGTCAACAGCACCCGGCCGTCCGGATCGGTGGCCACCGCGTACGCCGCGAAGCGCTGGGCCCGGTGCAGCCCGTCCGGGCCGGGCACCGCGTGGAAGGACGGGAACTCCGGTGCCTCGTCCGGGCGCAGGTCGATCGGCCCACTCGGCAGCCCCAGGGCACGCGCCGTGAACGGACGCAGGAGGAGCTTCGTCGCCTCCTCGACGCTGTGCCACCGGGCCAGGTCGGTCGGCTGGCCGACCCGGTCGCAGAGCGTCCCACCCCGCACGGAGACCTGGTAGAGCAGCCGGTCGGTGTGGATCGTGACCCCTCGGTGCGGCAACGATCTCATGTCCGCGAGGACGTCCCGGAGGCCGACGACAGAGACGGAGAGGCCGGTCTCGGCGGCCGTCTCGCGTACCACCGTGTGGTTGGGGTCCTCACCGTGGTCGATGGCGCCGCCGGGCAGCGACCACACACCGGGCGTTCCGGACCGGGCCGAGGCGCGGACCAGGAGCACCCGATCAGTTGGATCGGTGCAAATCGCGTAAGCGGCGATCCTGCGAATCGGTTCCAGCGCGGGGGTCACAGGACCAAATTCTCCCTTGATCACTGGACCCGACCACGAAAAGAGTCGGATTCCTGACAGTTGTCCCCCGCCGGTGCGGATTGCCGGGCTGGCCTGACCCTCCGCACGGATGTACCGACGCCACCTCGGGGCGACGGTCGGCACCGGTCAGGGGGCGCTCAGGGTCGGTATCCGGGCGGTCACCGAGGTCGCCGGCGGCGAATGGACGGACCGTGGAGACATGACACAGATCCCGCTCCACCAGCCGCTCCACCAGCCCCCGTACAAGCAGCTCCGCCGACCCACCACGGACCGGATGATCGCCGGGGTGGCCAGCGGACTCGGCCGCTACTTCAACGTCGATCCGACCCTGGTCCGGGTGGTCTTCGCCGGAGTCGCGGTGCTCACCGGCGGACTCGGCCTGCTCGCGTACCCGGTCATGTGGTTCCTGATGCCGGAGGAGCCGGCCAACGCTCCGGCCTGGCCGCACCCGGGGCCGACCACCGGTCCGGTCTGGCCGCCGGCCTGGCCGGGCAGCGGAGCCCGCGGCGCCGCTGACGCGACCGCCGGGCCCACCGCCGGCATGCCGCACCCGGGTACGCCGTCCGACATCCCACCGGTCCCGCCGACCAACGCGCCGTCGGTCCCGCCGACCGGCCCACCGCCGGTGATCCCGCCTACCAGCGCGCCGTGAGGGTCAGGTCACTCCCACTCGATGGTGCCCGGGGGCTTGCTCGTGACGTCGAGCACCACCCGGTTCACCTCGGCCACCTCGTTGGTGATCCGGGTGGAGATCCGGGCGATCAGGTCGTAGGGCAGTCGGGACCAGTCGGCCGTCATGGCGTCGGCGCTCGACACCGGCCGGAGCACCACCGGGTGTCCGTAACTGCGCCCGTCACCCTGCACGCCCACGCTGCGTACGTCGGCGAGCAGCACCACCGGGAACTGCCAGACGTCCCGGTCGAGGCCGGAGGCGGTAAGTTCCTCCCGGGCGATCAGGTCGGCCGCCCGGAGCAGGTCGAGGCGCTCCCGGTCCACCGCCCCGATGATCCGGATCGCGAGCCCCGGGCCGGGGAACGGGTGCCGCCAGACCATCTCCTCGGGCAGGCCCAGGGCCAGGCCGAGCTGGCGCACCTCGTCCTTGAAGAGCGTGCGCAGCGGCTCGACCAGCGAGAACTTCAGGTCCTCGGGCAGGCCGCCGACGTTGTGATGTGACTTGATGTTGGCGGTTCCGGTGCCGCCCCCGGACTCGACCACGTCGGGGTACAGGGTGCCCTGCACCAGGAACTCGACGTCCCCGCTGGCGGCCACCTCCCGGGCCGCCGCCTCGAAGACCCGGATGAACTCGCGGCCGATGATCTTGCGCTTCTGCTCCGGATCGGTCACCCCGGCCAGCGCGCCGAGGAACCGGTCGGCCGCGTCGACCACCTTGAGCTTGATCCCGGTGGCCGCGACGTAGTCCTTCTCCACCTGCTCGGCCTCGCCGGCCCGGAGCAGGCCGTGGTCGACGAAGACACAGGTGAGCTGGTCGCCGACGGCCCGGTGGACCAGCGCGGCGGCCACCGCCGAGTCGACGCCGCCGGAGAGGCCGCAGATGACCTCCTTGTCGCCGACCCGGGCCCGGATTTCGGCGACCTGGTCGGAAATGATGTTCTCCGGCGTCCAGGTCGGCTCGATCCCGGCGACCTCGTAGAGGAAACGCTCCAGCATCCGCTGGCCGTGCTCGGTGTGCCCCACCTCGGGATGGAACTGGGTACCGACCCGACGGCCCGCGAGGTCCTCGAAGGCGGCGACCGGCGCCCCGGGCGACTCGGCGGTCACCGTGAACCCGCTGGGCGCCTCCGTCACACAGTCACCGTGGCTCATCCAGACGGACAACTCGGCGGGAAGGTCGCGGAGCAGGACGGTCGCGTCGGGACGGGTACGCAGGGTGGTGCCGCCGTACTCCCGGCCGCCGGTGTGCGCCACCGTGCCGCCCAGGGCCCGGGCCATCGCCTGGAAGCCGTAACAGATGCCGAGGACCGGCACGCCCGCGTCGAACAGCTTCGGGTCGACCTGCGGGGCGCCGGGCGCGTAGACGCTGGCCGGGCCGCCGGACAGGATGATCGCGGCCGGATCCTTCGCCAGCATCTCGGCCACCGGCATCGAGTGCGGGACGATCTCCGAGTAGGCCCGGGCCTCCCGCACCCGGCGGGCGATGAGCTGGGCGTACTGGGCTCCGAAGTCCACCACCAGGACCGGGCGCGGCGTGTTCATGTGTACGAAGCCTACCCATCGGCCGGAACTCAGCCGAATGCAGGCGTTAAGAAGGGGCCCTTCCTATACAGAAAGCGATAAGAAGGGGCCCTTCCTTAGAGTGGGGGGCGGGGGTCCGGGTCGCCCCGGTTCGGCCAGTACGACATGGCCCGCTCCGCCTGGGCCGCAATGGTCAGCGAGGGGTTCACCCCGAGGTTGGCCGAGATCGCCGCCCCGTCCACCACATGCAGTCCCGGATGCCCGAAGACCCGGTGGTACGCGTCGATCACCCCGTCGTCGGGTGTGGCCCCGATCACCGCGCCGCCGATGAGGTGGGCCGTCACCGGCATGTTGAAGGGTTCGGTCACCGAGCCGCCCGGCAGTCCGCCGATCTGGTCGGCGAGCAGCCGGACCGCCCGGTTGCCGGCCGGGATCCACGTCGGGTTGTCCGCTCCGTGCCCCGGACCGGTGGCCAGCCGGCGCCAGCCGAACCGGGTCCGGGGGTAGTGCACGGTCAGCGAGTTGTCCAGCGACTGCATGACCAGCGCGATCACGGTGCGCCGGGACCAGTCCCGGACCGACAGCAGGCGCGCGTAGGTCAGCGGACGCCGGGCCAGGATGCCCAGCCAGCGCCGGACCCGGTGCGGCCCGCCGTCGACAAGCGCCGACTGGAGCAGCCCCATGAGGTTGGCGCCGCGCCCGTACCGGACCGGTTCGATGTGGGTCTCCGGATCGGGATGGAACGAGCTGGTGATCGCCACCCCGTCGGTGTAGTCGACGCCGTCGCGCCGGGCCGCCGACAGCGGCACGGAGGCGCCGAGGATCGCCTCGGAGTTGGTCCGGGTGAGCGCGCCGAGCCGGGGCGAGAGGTGGGGCAGCGCCCCGGTGGCCCGCATCCGGTGCAGCAGCCGCTGGGTCTGGAGCGCGCCGGCCGCCAGGACCACCTGCCCGGCGCGGATCCGCTGCCGGTGCCGCCGTGGCCAGGCGCCGGTGCGTACCGTCTCGACCTCGTAGCCGGTGCCGGACGGCGCGGGCCGGATCGACGTCGCTGTGGTCAGCGGGCGGATCTCGACGCCCAGCCGTTCGGCCAGCCAGAGATAGTTCTTGACCAGGCTGTTCTTTGCCCCGTAACGGCAGCCGGTCATGCATGCGCCGCAGTGCAGGCAGCCGGTGCGTTCGGGCCCGGCACCACCGAAGTACGGGTCGGCGACCCGCTCTCCCGGCCGGCCGAGGTACACCCCGACCGGGGTGGCGTGGAAGGTGTGCCCGACCCCCATCTCGTCGGCCACCGCCCGCATCGCCCGGTCCGCCGGGGTCTGTCGCGGGTACGTCGTCACCCCGAGCATCCGCTTCGCCTCGTCGTAGTGCGGGGCGAGTTCGGCGCGCCAGTCGGCGATGTCCCGCCACTGTGGATCGGCGTAGAACGCGGGCAGCGGCTCGTAGAGGGTGTTCGCGTAGACCAGGGAGCCGCCGCCGACGCCCGCTCCGGAGAGCACCAGGACCCTCGCCGGCACCCTGCCGCCCGCCGGCGACCCGGCCCGGGCCCGGCGGCGGTGGCCGGTTCCGTTCCGCCGTCCCGCCGAGCGGAGCAGGGTGATCCGTTGGATTCCGTAGCAGCCGAACGCCGGTGCCCAGAGGAAGCGGCGGATCCGCCACGACGTCTTCGGCAGCTCGTGGTCGGCGAACCGCCGCCCCGCCTCCAGCACGCCTACCGAATAACCCTTCTCGGCGAGCCGCAGCGCCGCGACGCTGCCCCCGAAGCCGGACCCGATGACGACCACGTCGAAGTCGAAGTCGGGGTCCGATCCGGCGGGCGGCTCCGGGTCGCGACCGGCGCTGTGCCTCATGCCGGCCATCATTACCGACCGGTAGCTATCGCGCCAGGGTCGGATTACGCCATCATTCCTGCTGCCGTGACGCTCCGCCGGTGCAACGTCGGCGCCACGCTGATACGTCTTGACTTAGGGCGGTCCTGGCAGACCGAACGGGCGCGAAGGGGAAGTGGGACGCGTGACAGACAGCGGGGAAACGGGAAGACCACACCGTCGGCGGATCGGCCTGCTCGCCGCGATCGTCGCGGTCGCGGTACTGCTGGGCGGCACGGCGTACGCCGCCAACCGGTTCTGGGGTACCGGCGGCGGAGGTGATCCGGCGGCCAGGTCGACCGAACCGCCCGCGCCGTCCGCCACCACTCCGGCCCCGAGTCCGACGCCGGAACCCGGTGCCGACATCACCGGCCCGCTCAACCTGCTGCTGGTCGGCGTCGACACCCGGATCAGCAAGCCGGGCTGGGAGCCGCACTCCGACGCGGTGCTGATCCTGCACGTCACGAAGGAACTGGACCGGGCCTACCTGTTCGCGCTCCCCCGCGACCTGGTGGTCGACATCCCGAAGTTCCCGAAGGCGAAATTCCCCGGCGAGCGCACCAAGCTGACCCACGCGATGAGCTACGGCAGCCGGGTACCCGGCAAGAACAAGCGCCCGAGCACCTCCCAGGGCTTCGAACTGCTCTCCGCCACGGTCAGCAGGTACACCGGGATCAAGAAGTTCGACGCGGGCGCGGTGCTCACCTTCGGCGGCTTCGACAACCTGGTCGACGCGCTCGGCGGAGTGGACCTGTACGTCGACCAGAAGGTGGTCTCGCAGCACCGGCGGCCGGACGGCAAGTTCCGGACGCTGCGGGGTGGTGGCTACACCGGGCCGCAGATGACCTACGAGAAGGGCCGGCGGAAGCTGACCGGGTGGCAGGCGCTGGACTACGCCCGGCAGCGCTACACCAGCGGCGGCGCGTACACCCGGCAGCGGCACCACCAGCAACTGATCAAGGCCATCATGCAGAAGGTCCTCAGCCAGGACCTGGCCCGGGACCAGGCCAAGCTGGAGCAGGTGGTCCGGTCCCTGGGCGACGCGCTGACCTTCCAGGGCCGGGGTCGCGACATCATCGAGTTCGGGTACGCCCTCAGCCGGCTCCGGCCGGAGGCGATGACCCTGGTCGCGCTGCCCGGCTCCGGGGTGGGCCGGGGCGGCAGCTATCGGGGTGAGCAACTCACCTCGGTGGGCAAGAAGTTCATCTCCGAACTGCGCGCCGGCCGGGCGGAGGCGTACCTCAAGGCCAACCCGAAACTCGTGATCAAGAGTTGACGGAGCCGCCCGAGCCGCCCGAGCCGGCGGTGGACGGCCGGCGGGAACAGGTCACCGACCGGCTCTGGCGCTGGGACCGGGACGTGCCGCTGCGCTGGCTGCTGGTCGACGAGCACGCCGACGACCCGGGCCTCGTCCTCGGAGTCTGTGCGGAGATCGACGGCCTGTTCGTCGATCTCACGCCGCCACCGGAGCCGGAGCGGTACACGCTGCTCGGCTGTGAGCCGGCGGGGCGCCTGCGGGCCGCGCTGGACCGGATCGACACCGACGGGGCGTGGCTGGGCAATCTCGTGCTCGATCCGATCCGTCCCGCCGACGAGGACGACGGCTTCTTGCTGGAGCACCTGCTCGACGTGGTACTGCTCGGCCACCGACCGTCGGACCTGGCGCCAGGGCTCGTCGACATCGACCTGCGCTGAACCGCGTTACGCCGCCAAGCCCACCACTCTGTTCGGCGGTGATGCCTGGGAGTCATCATGATGACTCCCAGGCATCACCGCCGAACAGGAACTACCTCGGCTGCCCCGCGTACGTTCCGCGCTGCGGCACGGTGTAGACGAGACCGCGTTCACGCAGCAACGCGACCGCTCGGCGGGCGGTACCGCGAGTGACACCGAACTCCTGGACGAACCCGACACCTCGTCGCGATCAACCGGGGTCACTGGCCTGGGCAAAGGCCGTGAGTGGGCCGGCCAGTAGTGCCCGAAGTCCGGATGCTCGGCGGTGAGGATCCGGGCCCGGCCGAAGAGTTGCGCGCCCCTACTGCTGGCCTGGCCGACCAGCGGAGCGAAGACGCCGATCGAGACCCGGGGATCGGCGGCGATGTTGCGCACCTTCGGCGACGCCGCCGACGCGGTGAACAGGATCGCGAAGCCGAGGTGGAAGTAGCGGACCGGAGTGGCCAGTGGGCCGTCCGGGCCAGCCAGCCAGGGGTTCGTCACGGGCATGGTCCGTCCTCGCAGTCCTGGTCAGCGCCGCGGGCTGCGCGCCGGTCAGGGGATGGCCGGCGGCGTCGAGCCGGAGAGCCAGGCGTCGAAGAGCGGGCGCAACGACCGTCCGGAGATCCGTTCGGCGTGACTGACCAGGTCGGCCGTGCTCGCGTTGCCGTTGCGCTTCTCCTCGGTCCAGCTCTTCAGGATCCGGAAGAACGTGTCGTCGCCGACCGCCCGCCGAAGCGCGTGCACGGTGAGCGCACCGCGCTTGTAGACCGCCCGGGAGAAGATCTCCGCCCGGCCCGGATCCAACGCCGGCGCGGCCCAGTCGGTGGCCGCGTACTCCCGCTCGAAGGTCGCCTGCACCGACCGGCCACCCTCGTGCTCCTCCCAGAGCCACTCCGCGTAGCTGGCGAACCCCTCGTTGAGCCAGAGGTCGCGCCAGCTTCGGATCGAGACGCTGTCACCGAACCACTGGTGCGCCAACTCGTGGGCGACGACGGTCAGGTTGGGGCCGGTGGTGAAGAAGGCCGGCCCGTACACCGGACGGGACTGGGTCTCCAGGGCGTACCCGATCCGGCTGTCGGCGACCGCGATGCCGCCGTACGAATCGAACGGGTACGGCCCGAACCGGGTGGCCAGGAAGTCGGCGATCTCGCCGGTGCGGGCCAGCGACCTCTCGGCCGGACCGCCCGGTGGCAGGGTCGACGCGATCGCGGTGACCAGGGGCTTGCCCTCGTGCACACCGGCCCGCACCCGGTACCGGCCGATCACCAGCGTGGTCAGGTAACTGGCCATCGGGGACCGCTCGGCCCAGCGCCAGGTGGTCCAGCCGGCCGATGTCGTGGTGCCGCCGGAGACCCCGTTGCTCAACGCGGCCAGACCGTCCGGAACGGTCACCTCGATCTCGTACGTCGCCTTGTCCAGCGGATGGTCGTTGACCGGGTACCAGGTGCTCGCCGACTCGGGCTGGCCGAGCGCGATCGCACCGTCGCCGGTGGCGAGCAGGCCACCGCTGCCGAGGTCCGGGCTGGTGATCGGGGTCGGCTTGCCCGCGTAGTCGATCCGGACCTGGAACCGCCTGCCCTGGGACAGGCCGGCGGCCGGGGTGATCATCAACTCGTCGCCGTCCCGGGCGTGCCGGACCACGGCGCCGTCGATCCGTACCCGGGAGACGGTCAGGCCGGCCAGGTCGAGGTTGAACCGGGACAGGTTCTCGGTCGCGGTGGCCTCGATGGTGGCGTCGCCGGTCAGTTCGTCGGTCGCCGGGTCGTACCGCACCTGGAGGCGGTAGCTCGCGACGTCGTAGCCGCCGTTGCCGTAGTTCGGGAAGTAGGCGTCGCCCACGCCCGCCGCGCCGGGCCGGAACCCCTCGGGGTCCCGGTCCCGGTCCCGGCGGTCGCCGGTGCAGCCGCCGGCCGACACCGCCAGCAGCGCCGCCACCAGCGCGCCGGCCAGCGCCGCACGTCCTGTCCTGATCATCATCCGCTTTCCGGATCGGCGGCTCACCGGTCGAGAACGAGCCCGACCTTCTGAAACTCCTTCAGGTCCCGGTAACCGCACTTCGCCATCGCCCGGCGCAGCCCGCCGAAGAGGTTGAGCTGCCCCTCCGGGTCGTCCGCCGGCCCGTACAGGAGCTGCTCCATCGAGCCGAGTTCCTCGTTGGCCACCCCGTACGCCCCGCGCGGCAGGTTCGGGTGGCTGGCGGCGGGATGCCACCACGCGCCCCCGGCCGGCGCCTCGGCGCAGAGCGACAACGGCTCGCCGAGCATCACCGCGTCGGCGCCGCAGCCCAGCGCCTTGGCGATGTCGCCGGACGTCTGCAGGTCGCCGTCGGCGATCAGGTGCACGTACCGGCCACCGGTCTCGTCGAGGTAGTCGCGGCGGGCCGCGGCGGCGTCGGCGATCGCGGTCGCCATCGGCACCCGGATCCCGAGCACGGACTCGGTGGTCGACCACTCGTCGCCGCCGAGCCCCACGATCACCCCGGCGGCCCCGGTCCGCATCAGGTGCAGCGCGGTCTTGTAGTCGGTGCAGCCACCGGCGACGACCGGCAGGTCGAGGTCGGCGATGAACTCCTTGAGATTGAGCGGCTCGTCGGTGGTGGAGACGTGCTCGGCGGAGACGATCGTGCCCTGGATCACCAGGATGTCGACGCCCGCGTCGAGGATCACCGGGGCCAGCGTCAGCGTGTGCTGCGGGGAGACCCGGACGGCGACCGTGCCACCGCCCTCGCGCATCTGCCGGACCCGCTCGGCGATCAGCTCCGGCCGGATCGGCTCGGCGTAGACCTCCTGGAGCCGGCGGGTGGCGGCGGTCCCCTCGTCCAGCCGGGACAGCTCCTCCAGGATCTTGGCCGGGTCCTCGTAACGGGTCCACAGGCCCTCGACGTTCAGCACCCCGAGACCGCCGAGCCGGCCCAGGGTGACCGCCGACTCCGGGCTCATGGTGGCGTCCGAGGGGTGCCCGACGCAGGGGATCCGGAACGGGTACGCGTCGAGCTGCCACGCCGTGGAGACGTCGTCGACGTCCCGGGTACGCCGGCTCGGCACGATCGCGATGTCGTCCAGGTGGTAGCCGCGCTGTGCGGTCTTGCCCAGCCCGATCTCGACCACGTCACGCATGGGTCACTCCAGAGTAGAAGGGGGGTTGGCGGGAGGAGGCGGTGACCGTCAGCGGGTGTGGTAGTTCGGTGCCTCGACCGTCATCTGGATGTCGTGCGGGTGGCTCTCCTTCAACCCGGCCGCCGTGATCCGGATGAGCTGGCCACGGCGGTGCAGCTCCGGCACGGTCTCGGCGCCGACGTATCCCATTGCCAGCCGCAGTCCACCGATGAGCTGGTGGGCCACCCGGGCCAGCGGGCCACGGTAAGGTACCTGGCCCTCGACGCCCTCGGGAACCAGCTTCTCCTCGTTGGTGACGTCGTCCTGGAAGTACCGGTCCTTGGAGTACGAGCGGGCCTGGCCACGGGACTGCATCGCGCCGAGCGAGCCCATCCCCCGGTACGCCTTGTACTGCTTGCCGTTGATGAACAGCAGCTCTCCGGGGCTCTCCTCGGAACCCGCCAGCAGGCTGCCGAGCATCACCGTGTCGGCGCCGGCGACCAGCGCCTTGGCGATGTCGCCCGAGTACTGGATGCCACCGTCGGCGATCACCGGCACGCCGGTGGGACGGCAGGCGCGGGCCGCTTCCATGATCGCGGTGATCTGCGGTACGCCGACCCCGGCGACGATCCGGGTGGTGCAGATCGCACCGGGCCCGACGCCGACCTTGACCGCGTCGGCACCGGCCTCCACCAGTGCCCGCGCCCCGGCGTACGTCGCCACGTTGCCGCCGATGACGTCGACCGTGGTGTCCTTCTTGAGCCGGCCGACCATGTCGAGCACGGCCCGCTGGTGCCCGTGCGCGGTGTCCACGATCAGCACGTCCACCCCCGCCTCGACGAGGGCGCGGGCCCGCTTGTAGCCGTCCTCGCCGACGCCCACCGCGGCGGCGACCCGCAACCGGCCGGCGTCGTCCTTGGTGGCGTCCGGGTACTGCTCGCTCTTGGCGAAGTCCTTGACCGTGATCAGGCCCCGCAGCCGGCCGCCCGGATCGACGATCGGCAGCTTCTCCACCTTGTGCCGGCGGAGCAGCCCGATCGCCTCCTCCTTGCTGACCCCGACCTGCGCGGTGATCAACGGCATCGGCGTCATGATCTGGCGTACCGGGGTGGCCCCGTCGGTGACGAACCGCATGTCCCGGTTGGTCACGATGCCCACCAGCGTGCCCTCGGCGTCGGTGACCGGCACGCCGGAGATCCGGTAGCGCCCGCAGAGCGCGTCCACGTCCCGCAGGGTGTCGTCTGGGCCACAGGTGATGGGGTTGGTGACCATGCCGGCCTCGGAGCGCTTGACCAGGTCGACGTGGAGCGCCTGGTCCTCGATCGAGAGGTTCCGGTGCAGCACCCCGATGCCGCCCTGCCGGGCCATCGCGATGGCCATCCGGGCCTCGGTCACGGTGTCCATCGGGCTGGAGACCAGCGGAATGGAGAGGTTGACGTTCCGGCTCAGCCGGGTGATGGTGTTCACCCGGCTCGGGATGATCTCGGACTCACCGGGTTGCAGCAGCACGTCGTCGAAGGTCAACCCGAGCGGCACCACCCGGGCCGACCCGGCCGGCAGTTCGGGCAGATGCCCGGCGAGCTGGTCCGTCTCGGCGCCCAGCGGTAGGTCGTTGGTGGGTCGGTTCTCCACGATGTGTCCCCTGCTGCTGAAGTTGTCGTCGGTCGGCATCCCTGGCCGACGAAGGCGTCGGCACGAAGCTGGTTGGACGGGCTGGGCCGCACCCTGGGCGGGTCAACGGCTCGCCTCCGCCGCGGCGCGATGGTTCATCGTACCCAGTGCACCGGCCCCACGCCTGCGGGCGCGGGGGGACGGCGGTCCAGGCCACAACGGGTGACCACGACGGCCGGTGTTGGGACTACGGTGGAGGGGTGCACGAGGAGCCGATCGACCCGTTCAACGGAGACCCCGCCGATCCCTCCGCCGGCCTTGACGACCCGGGCGAGGAGGCCGAACTCGACCCGCTCAGCGAGGTCGAGCGACAGGACGTGCTGGAAGACCTTGCTGACCTGGAAATCTACCAGGCGCTACTCGGCCCGGTCGGGGTACGCGGCCTCGTCATCGAGTGTGAGGACTGCCGCGAACCACACTATTTCGACTGGGACCTGCTCCGGGGCAACCTGCGGCACCTGCTCAACTCCGGGCGGCCCCGGGTGCACGAGCCGGCGTACGACCCCGACCCCGACCACTACGTCACCTGGGAGTACGCCCGGGGCTACGCCGACGGGGTGCACGACACCCTGACCGAGTCCGCCGACGAGGACGAGGGTGAGCGGGAGGGCGGCAGCACCGCCGACCGCTGATCCGGGCCGTACCCCCCGCCGCCGTTGCCGGCGGTGGCCGGCATGGTCAGGCGACCAGTCCGGCCCGGAAGCCCGCCGCCACGGCGTGCGCCCGGTCCCGGGCCCCGAGCTTGCGGAACAACCGGCGGGCGTGGGTCTTCACGGTGTCCTCGGAGACGAAGAGTTCCCGCCCGATCTCCGCGTTGCTCTTGCCGTCGGCCATCCCGACCAGCACCTGCATCTCGCGCTCGGTCAGCACCGGACGGCGGGCCGGTACGGCGCGTCCGGGCTCGGACCGTTTCCCGGCCGGCCGAGGATCACCACCCGGCACCTCAGGCCCGGTGCCGCCGGAGGTCGCCGGGCCGGCGGTCCCGCGTGCCGTCGGCGCCTGCCCCGGTCCGTCCGCGGGGCCGGAGCCGCCGGGAGTTCCCGGGTCGGTCGAGGTGTCCGGGTCGTCGCCGCGTTGCGCCGGCACGACCGCCGGTCCGGCCGGCTGGTCGCTGGCCGTACTCCCGGCGACGCCGCGCGATCCCGGGTCGTCCGGTCGGCGGGTACCCGGGGACACCTCCGCCGACGACGGTCGGCCTCCGGT
>NZ_JADPUN010000159.1 GCF_015690345.1 Plantactinospora alkalitolerans
CGCCGCGACCGAGCCGCCGGCCGCCACCCCGCCGCCCACGGCGGCGCCGCCCGGCTCCGAATGTGCCGACCACAAGGTGACCAAAGCGGCCACCCTCGGCAACGGCCGCCGGCAGGTGCAGCCGGCCGGTCGCTACTTCCGGGCCGGCAAGGGCCGCCACACCGGCTGCCTGGACGGACCCGCCGGGGCCAACTTCGACCTGGTTCTGCAGAAGTGGAGCCGGGGCGGCTGGCGGACCGTCGCCGTGGCCGACGGGCCGGGCGCCGACGAGCGACTCTCCTACAACGGCACCACCGGGTTCTACCGCTACCGGGTCGAGTCCCGGCGCGGCTCCGGCAGCTACGCCCTGGGCTTCTCGCTGAGCTGAGGATGGAGCGGTCCGGACGACCGCGATGACGCTGCCCACACGGTCGGCGGACTAGGTATCCGTACCCGGTCCGCCGGCCGTTCCGGTCGGTAGCCTTGCCGGCGGGAGGGCTGGCGATGGGCTACCGAACGTTGATCATATTGGTCCTGACGCTGCACTTCGGCTTCCTGGCGTACCTGGTGGTCGGCGGCTTCCTGGCCTGGCGCTGGCCGCGCACCGTCTGGCTGCACCTGGCGGCGGCGGCCTGGGGTGTGACGGTGGTCGCGGCCCGGCTGGCCTGCCCGCTCACCTACGCCGAGCACTGGGCCCGGCAGCGGGCCGGGGAGACCGGCGTCCGGCAGGGCTTCATCGACCGCTACATCGAGGGCGTGATCTATCCCGAGCGGTACGCGGTGCTGGCCCAGGCCCTCGTCGCGGTGCTGGTGCTGGTCTCCTGGGTCGGCCTGTTCCACCGGCTCAGGGCAGCGCGGCCACCGCAGCCGCGAAGGCGGCTCCGGTGGCGAGCGTCGCGTTGATCAGAATGCCGAGCTGACCAGCGGCGACGCCGTGCTCCAGATCGGTGGTGACGTCACCGGCGAGGATCAGCTCGCCGTCCCCGACCTCCTGCACGTACGCCTTGGGCAACAGCCGGTCGTGGTTCCAGGCGTTGCAGAACTCGTACGCCTCGGCGAGCCGGTCCGCCGGCAGCCGGCGCTCGGCGATCACCCGGGCGTGCAGGATCTCCCGCCGTTCGCCGAACCGGTGGAACTGGATCAGCGCCTCGCCCCACCGGCCGTTGACCGTACCGTCCGGATCGACCACGTAGTGGTCCGCCCGCTCCCGCAGGACCTCGACGATGGCCGCCACGGTGAGCGGGCCGACCAGTTCGTGCCGGCCGGCCGCCGTAATCCGGTCCGTCGGCGGCTCCTCGTCGACCGGCCCGTCCGGCGGCAGCGTTCCCACGCCCGGAACCGGCCGCTCGGCGAGCCAGCCCGCCATCCGCCCGGACTGGTGGCTGGTCCCGTTGCGGGCGTCGAACCGGCCGGCGAGGTCCTGGGCGGCGGCCAGCAGTTCGGCACCGAGCGCGGCGACGGTCAGCTCCGCGGCGAGCCGCTCGGCGTACGCCGGGCGAGGTATCGAGTACCGCTCGAAGCCGGCGGCGGCGGCCAGCCGGCAGAGCAGGGCACCGGCGGCGGCGAACTCCATTGCCGAGCACTCGTCGTACGGGCGGTCCAGCCACTCCAGATGCCTTCCGAGGATGTCCAGGCCGCGTTCGTGGTGCCCGGTCAGCGCACAGAACCGAAGGTGGTCGGCGAGGTACGGGAACGCGTCGCGTTCGTGGCGGTGTCGTCGGTACGCCCGGACGTGAGCCTGGGCGGCGTCGTCGTACCGGCCCAGTCGCAGGTACGCCAGTTGCACCGACGCGAGGGTCCGTTCCGGCTGTTCGGGGCAGCCCAGCACGCCGGTCAACACCGGCTGGGCGACCTCGACCGCCTCGCTCCACCGCCCCCACGCGGTCAACAGCTTCGCCTGGTTGGCCGGATCGCAGCCGGCACAGTCGCTGTTCTCGTCGCGGGGCGCGGCGCGCCACCGGGCGAACCAGTCCCGGGCCGTCGACTCGTCGCCGACGTGGTCCGCGATCCGGCACCGCAGGCTGTACGCGGCGTGGAGGCTGTGCCCGCCGGACCGGAGCCGCCGTTCCAGATCCGCGAGGGTCTCCTCGGTGCGGGCCAGGCCCACCCGCGAGGTGTCGCGGAGGGTGGCCACCGCCCACTTGTGGTACCAGCGCAGCAGTTCCGTCTCGGCCGGATCGAACAGTGCCGGGTCCCGGTCGAAGGCGGCGAGGCACCACTCGAACGGCGCGAGCATCCGCCACCGTTCGGTGTGGCAGGTGTGCGCCTCGATCAGCGTGAGCCGGGCCGTGACGCCGAGCCGTACGTCCTGCGCCGCGTCCGCGTGGGCGACGATCCGATCCAGCTCTTCGATCTTGGAGTCGCCGTCCGGCATGTCCCGGGCGTCCTCCAGCGCGGAGAGCAGTTCGTCCGGGGTCACGCGGCCTCCCACCTGCGCTGGATCATGGACGTGGTCTCCTCGGGGCGGGCCGGACCGACGGGCGGTCGAGGTGCGGGGCGGGCCGGACCGACGGGTGGTCGAGGTGTGGGTCGGCCGGTCCGGTGAGTTTACTCAGGGTTGCAGCCCTGCCACGGCTTCCGACATCTGACAGCCGGTCGAGATGCCGCAGCCGATCAACTGGTCGAGCTGCCGGACGGTGACGCCGTGTTCGAGATCGGTGACGACCTCGCCGCACACCCGGACGCTGCCGTCGTCGTTGACGTGCACGAACGCCTTCGGCCAGAACCGGTCCAGGTTCCAGGAGTTGCAGAATGCGTAGAGGCCGGGCACGTCGTCGATCGAGAACCGGCTGGCGGCGATCGTACGGATCTGCAGCAACTCGCCGGCCGTACCGAGCCGGAAGAAGTAGATGACGTTGTCGTCCCACCGTCCGACCAGGTCACCGTCCGAATCGGTGTAGTAGGTGTAGCCCCGGCCGTCCAGCACGGTGGCGAGAAGTTCGTTGGTCAGCGGCTGCAGGTGTTGCGGCCGGCCACCATCGGGCAGCTCCGACGCGTCCTGGAAATCCGGCGCGGGCATGCGAATCCTTCCTGGACGGCTTCAACTTCGTCCGTGATGGTATGCGGCACGGTTTGGCCCCGGTAGTCCGGTTGTCCGAGGTGGTGGTCGGTCGTCCGAGGCAGTAGTCCGGCAGACACGGCGCGCAAAAGCGGGGATTCCTCAGCGCACGCCGCTACCGTGTGAACTTATGGCGGGCCGTGCCTCCTCTCAGCCGAACCGGCGCCGGAACGGGTCGACCACCCGAGCCGGCGCCAGTCGTGCCGGCGCTACCCGTGCCGGCACCACCCGGGCGCGGCAGTCCACCCGGGCCCGAGCCGCGGCCGCACGCCGTCCGGTCCGGACCAGTCCGGCGGTGTACGTCGGCCGCGCTGTCGGCGCGGCGTGGATGGGGCTGGCTCACAGCGTCGGCTGGGCCATGCGGGCCGCGGGGCGGCAGGCGGCGACCGCCCGCGACCTCGACCCGGAACACCGACGGGACGGCGCCGGTCTGCTGCTGCTCGGGCTGGCGATCCTGAGCGGCGTGGCGGTCTGGTTCCGCTCGGCCGGACCGGTCGGCGGTCAACTCGCCGACACCATCCGGCTGTTCTTCGGCGCGATCTCCATCGTCCTGCCGGTCCTGCTGCTGATCGGGGCGGTCCGGCTGATGCGGGAGCCGGGCGAGTCGGAACACCGGGGACGGGGACTGGTCGGTTGGACGGCCCTTGTCGTCTCCACGGCCGCACTGCTGCACATCGGCCAGCATCCGGTGACCAACATCGAGCGGGACTACGCCGGTGGCCTGATCGGAGCCGGCGTCGGGCAGCCGCTCGAACAGGCGGTCAGCGCCTGGGTGGCGGTGCCACTGCTGGTCCTGCTGTTGCTGTTCGGGCTGCTGGTGGTCACCGCGACCCCGCTCAACAAGGTCCCGGAGCGACTCGGCCTGCTGGCCGGGGCGGTGCTGGGTCGGCCCGAGACCGACGAGCCCGAGGCGGAGGAGTCGACGCGGGGCGCCGTGGGGCGCCGCCCGGCCCGACGCCGGTCCGCCCGCCCCGACCTGACCGACGACGACCTCGACCTCGACGACGGCCCGCCGTCCGAGACCGTCTCGCCGCCGCGCAGGCCGCCGGCAAAGGTGCCCGCCGCCCGTAAGGCCCCCGAGCCGCCGGAGCACTCGGCGCCACCGACCCGGGCCGAGCAGTTGGCGATCACCGGACTGGCCGGGGACTACACGCTGCCCCCGGCCAACCTGCTGCGCCCGGGTGGCGCGCCGAAGACCCGCAGCCGGGCCAACGACGAGGTCATCGCCGCGCTGACCGGGGTCTTCGACCAGTTCGACGTGGACGCCGCGGTGACCGGCTTCACCCGGGGGCCGACCGTGACCAGGTACGAGGTCGAGCTGGGACACGGCGTCAAGGTGGAGCGGATCACGCAGCTCTCCCGCAACATCGCGTACGCGGTCAAGTCCCCGGACGTCCGGATCCTCAGCCCGATCCCGGGCAAGAGCGCGGTCGGGGTGGAGATCCCGAACAGCGACCGCGAGGACGTGGCGCTCGGCGACGTGCTCCGGTCCCGGGCGGCGGCGGCCGATCACCACCCGATGGTGGTGGCGCTCGGCAAGGACATCGAGGGTGGCTTCGTGGTGGCCAACCTCGCGAAGATGCCGCACATCCTGATCGCGGGCGCCACCGGTGCCGGCAAGAGCTCATGCCTGAATTCGCTGCTCGTGTCCATTTTGACCCGGGCGACTCCGGACGAGGTGCGGCTGCTGCTGATCGACCCCAAGCGGGTCGAGATGACCAACTACGAGGGCGTCCCGCACCTGGTGACGCCGATCGTCACCAACCCGAAGAAGGCGGCGGACTCGCTCGACTGGGTGGTCCGCGAGATGGACATGCGCTACGACGACCTCGCCGCCGCCGGGGTACGGCACATCGACGACTACAACCGCAAGGTGCGGGCCGGCCAGGTCAAGCCGCCGCCGGGCAGCGAGCGGGAGATCCGGCCGTACCCGTACCTGCTGGTGATCGTCGACGAGCTGGCCGACCTGATGATGGTCGCCCCGCGCGACGTGGAGGACTCGGTGGTCCGGATCACCCAGCTCGCCCGCGCCGCCGGCATCCACCTGGTGCTGGCCACCCAGCGTCCCTCGGTCGACGTGGTGACCGGTCTGATCAAGGCGAACGTGCCGTCCCGGTTGGCCTTCGCGACCTCGTCGCTGGCCGACTCCCGGGTCATCCTCGACCAGCCAGGGGCGGAGAAGCTGATCGGCCGGGGCGACGGACTCTTCCTGCCGATGGGCGCCTCGAAACCGGTACGCATCCAGGGCGCCTGGGTCACCGAGGGCGAGATCGACGACATCGTCAAGTTCTGCAAGAACCAGCGCGAGCCGGAGTTCCGGTCGGACGTACTCGCCCCGGCGCAGGAGACCAGGAAGAAGGTCGACGAGGACATCGGGGACGACCTCGACGTCCTCGTCCAGGCGGTCGAGCTGGTGGTCACCTCCCAGTTCGGCTCGACCTCGATGCTCCAGCGCAAGCTCCGGGTCGGCTTCGCCAAGGCGGGCCGGCTGATGGACCTGATGGAGACCCGGGGCATCGTCGGGCCGTCCGAGGGCTCGAAGGCCCGCGACGTGCTGGTCAAGCCGGACGAGTTGGAGGAGGCCCTGGCGGCGCTCCGCCCCGACAACTGAGGTGTGAGCCCGATGGCTGAGGTGTTAGAAGGGGGCCCTTCTACAACGGAAAGCGATAAGAAGGGGCCCCTCCTTGACCTCAACCATGCTTGAGCTAGCAAGCTCGACGGATGACCGTGCTTCTCAGCGACGCCGAGGTGGCGGCCCGGCTGGACCCCAGGACGGCCGTTGCGACGATCCGGGAGGCGCTGGTCGCCGCGTACGAGGGGCGGCTCGTCGCGCCGCCCCGGGTCTCCGCCCCGCTGCTCGGCGGCCGGCTGGTGGTGGCGGCGGGGGAGTCGGCCGGGAACTGGTACGGCTTCTGCTCGTACGACACCTTCGGGCATTCCGAGGCCGAGCAGGTGGTCGCCCTGCACGACGCGGGTACGGGTCGGGTCCGGGCGATCGCGGTCGGCGAGGAGATCGGGTCCCGCCGTACCGGGGCGCTCGGCGGGGTGGCGGTGGACGCGCTCGCCCGGCCGGAGGCGGACACGCTCGGGGTGATCGGTGCCGGGGGCCAGGCGTGGGCGCAGGTCTGGGCGATCGCGGCGGTACGCCGGCTCCGTGAGGTCACCGTGCACAGCCGTACCCCGGCCGGACGGGAGAAGTTCGCGGCCCGGGTCCGGGCCGAACTGGGCATCCCGGCACGGGCGGTGTCCCGCGTGTCGGAGGCGGTTCGCGGGCGGGACGTGGTGGTGCTCGCCACCACCAGCCCCACTCCGGTGATCTCGGCCGCCGACCTCCGCCCCGGCACCCACCTGAGCACCGTGGGGTACAAGCAGGTCGGCCGGGCGGAGTTCGGCACGGATCTGCTGGACCGGGCGGATCTGCTGGTCACCGACTCGATGGCCCAGGCCGGGGCGTACGATCCGCCGATGCTCGCCGCCGTGCCGCCGTACGCCGCACGGTTGCGCCCGCTGGGCGCGGTGCTCGCCGGGGCGGTCCCGGGCCGGACCACGGCGGACCAGGTGACCGTGTTCTGCGCGGTCGGTATGGCCGGCGGCGAGGTCTTCCTGCTTGATCGGCTGACTCGGCAGGACGCCGGAGCGACGGGTCCCGGTGCTCCGGGTCAGGAAGCGGATCGGGCTGCCCGGCCGGAGTGAGCGATTCGACGCGGACAGCCTGCCGTGGACGGCATGTCCGGCGCTCCCGGTACCCTCGGATGGTGTCTGCCGCTGCCTCCTCCGCAATTCCCGGCCGCCGGGTCGCACTGCTGACCCTCGGCTGTGCCCGCAACGAGGTCGACTCGGAGGAGCTGGCGGCCCGGCTGCACGCCGACGGCTGGCAGGTGAGCACCGACGGCGAGGGCGCCGACGTCGTCCTGGTCAACACCTGTGGCTTCGTCGAGAAGGCCAAGCAGGACTCGATCCAGACCCTGATGGCCGCCGCCGACACCGGGGCCAAGGTGGTCGCGGCCGGTTGCATGGCCGAGCGGTACGGGCGGGAGCTGGCCGACAGCCTGCCCGAGGCCGAGGCGGTGCTCAGCTTCGACGACTATCCGGACATCTCGGCCCGGCTCGACGCGGTCCTCGCCGGTGACAAGATCACCGCGCACACCCCCCGGGACCGGCGTGAGCTGCTGCCGTTGACCCCGGTGGCCCGGCAACGCAGCGCGGTCGTGGTGCCCGGCCACGCCAGCGCCGGAACCCGACCGGCCGGCGGCACCCTGGTCGCCGACGAACACACCCCCGCGCATCTCCGTCAGGTCATGCGTCATCGGCTCGACTCCGGCCCGGTCGCCTCGCTCAAGCTGGCCAGCGGCTGTGACCGGCGGTGCGCGTTCTGCGCCATTCCGGCGTTCCGTGGCGCATTCGTCTCGCGTACCCCCGACGAACTGCTGGCCGAGGCCGAGTGGCTGGCCGGCTCCGGAGTCCGCGAACTGGTGCTGGTCAGCGAGAACTCCACGTCGTACGGCAAGGACCTGGGGGATCCCCGGCTGCTGGAGAAGCTGCTGCCGCAGCTCGCCGCGATCGACGGAATCGTCCGGGTCCGGGCCAGCTATCTGCAACCGGCGGAGACCCGGCCCGGCCTGGTGGAGGCGATCGCCACCACGCCCGGGGTGGCCGCGTACTTCGACCTGTCGTTCCAGCATTCGAGCGAGCCGGTGCTGCGGCGGATGCGACGGTTCGGATCGAACGCCCGGTTCCTCGAACTTCTCGCGCTGGTCCGGCAGTTCGCTCCCGAGGCCGGGGCGCGGAGCAACGTCATCGTCGGTTTTCCCGGCGAGACCCGTGGCGACGTCGAGGAGCTGGTCCGCTTCCTCTCCGCCGCCCGGCTGGACGCGATCGGCGTCTTCGACTACAGCGACGAGGACGGTACGGAGGCCGCCGGCCTGCCGGGCAAGGTCTCGGCGGCGACGGTGAAGCGCCGCTACGACCGGTTGTCCGCGTTGGCCGACGAGCTCTGCTCGCAGCGTGCGGAGGAGCGGCTCGGCTCGACCGTCGAGGTGCTGGTCGACTCCGTACAGGACGGCGTGCTGGAGGGCCGGGCGGCCCATCAGGCGCCGGAGGTGGACGGCTCCACCACCCTGGTCGCGCCGACCGGCGGCGGTGTCGACCTCGCCGTACTTCGTCCGGGTGACCTGGTCCGGGCGACGGTGACCGGTACGGAGGGCGTGGACCTGATCGCCGTACCGGAAGAGATGATCTCGGCTGCGCCGCGTGGGGTGGGGTGACGCCGGTGAGCGCGGCAGCCTCTCCGGGGCGTGCCGCCGGCCGGGTGACGCCAGGTGCGGCGGGATGACGTCGTGACCGAGGCCGCAGACTCCGTGCCGGCCAACGCGGGCGTTCCGGTGCCGGCCGCCCCGGTAGGAGCGGTTCCGGTCTCGGCGGGAGGCCCGGGGCGGGCCGCCGGCACGCTCGACGCCGAGCCGGGGCGGGTCGGCCCGGTACCGATCGTGAACGCGGCGAACGCGCTGACCGCGCTCCGCCTGGCGCTGGTACCGGTGTTCATCGGTCTGGTGGTCGCCTCCGACATGGTCCACCCGGGTTGGCGGGTGGCGGCCTGTCTGACCTTCGCGTTCGCGTCGATGACGGATCTGGTCGACGGGTGGATCGCCCGCCGCTACGCCCTGGTGACCTCTTTCGGGAAGGTGGCCGACCCGATCGCCGACAAGGCGCTGACCGGCACCGCATTGGTCTTACTGTCCTGGTATGACCGTATTCCCTGGTGGATCACCGTGCTGATCCTGGCCCGCGAGTTCGGGGTCACGCTTATCCGTTTCTGGGTGATCCGGTACGGCGTCATCGCGGCCAGCCGGGGTGGGAAGGCCAAGACCGCCGTCCAGATCCTGGCGATCGTCTGGTACCTCTGGCCGGTCCCCGCCGGACTGGTCGGCGTCGGTCCGTGGATCCTGGCCGTCGCCGTCGTCGTGACGGTGCTGACCGGGCTCGACTACGTGGTGCGGGCGCTGCGACTGCGCCGCCCGGTCCGGGCGGCCGGTGTGGGAGCGTCCGACGCCCGGACGGAGCACGCGGGGGGCTCGAGTGGATGACCCGGTACGCGCCGTCGACAGCGCGGCGGCGGCGGTCGTGCACGCGCTCGCCGACCGGGGCGAGAGCCTGGCGGTGGTCGAATCGCTCACCGGTGGGCTGCTGGCGGCGGCGATCGTCGACATCGCCGGGGTGAGCAGCGTGTTCCGGGGCGGTCTGGTGACGTACGCGACCGAGCTGAAGTCGTCGCTTGCCGGTGTGCCGGCGGATCTGCTGGCCGCACGCGGGGCCGTCGACCCGGACGTCGCGGTGGCGCTGGCCGAGGGCGGCCGGGTGCGTTGTGCGGCGGACTGGTGCCTCGCCACCACCGGAGTGGCCGGACCGGAACCACAGGACGGCAAGCCGGTGGGTCTGGTCTTCGTGGCGGCGGCGGGACCGCCCGGCACCGTCGTGCGGCGCCTCGAACTCGACGGCAACAGGCTGCGGATCCGGATCGGAGCGGTGACCGGCGCGCTGCGGCTGCTGGCCGACCGGCTGCACGACGGGGCCGGCGGAAGTCCGGCGAGCCGGGCGGGCTGAACCGGGCGGGCTGAACCGGGCGGACTGCACCGAGCGGGCTGAGCCGGGCGGGCTGCACCGGGCCGGAGTGGCGGGCCGGGATGTCGGAAGCGGCCGTACCGGGTACGGTTGCGGGAAGGCTCGGGCAGTCGACGTCGTGGGTCACCACCGCTCCTGCGGTGTGATCGACGCGGCGGCGCCGGTCCGACGTCCGGGAAGTCTTGGTCCCGCGACACGGGAGGTGCGATGGTCCTGCTACGCCGGGTGATCGGCGACGCGCTACGGGCGCGTCGGCAGGGGCAGCACCGGACCCTGCGCGAGGTGTCCTCCGCCGCCAATGTCAGCCTCGGCTACCTCTCCGAGATCGAGCGCGGGCAGAAGGAAGCGTCGAGCGAGCTGTTGGCGGCCATCTGTGACGCCCTCGGGGCCCGGCTCTCGGAGCTGCTCCGCGACGTGAGTGACACCGTCGAGGTGGCCGAGCAGGTACCCGGGGTGCTGGTGCCGGCGCAGGAGCGCCCGGCGGCCGAACGGATGGCCCAGCAGCCCGTGGAGGCCGAGCCGGCCCGGAGTCAGCCGGTCCGGGGCGAGCCCGCGACCCAGTCCGCGCAGGTGGAGGCACACCTGCCCCGAGCAGGTATGGCCGAGCCGGCGGTACGCAGCCTGGCCGACGCCGGGGTACGTCAGCTTGCGGCGGCCGACACCGTACGGCAGATCACGACCGACGGGACCGTGTCGGTGACGGTCCGGCAGGAATCACCGCTGAAGGCGACCCTGCGGACCACCCGCCGGATCCAGCCGTCCGCCAACCCCGAGCGTGACGTCGTCTGCGTCGCCTGACGACGGCGGTCCGGGCTCACCGGTTCATCGGGCGGGGCACAGCCTCCGCAGGGGGTGGTCCGGCCGCTGTCACCGCCCCGCCCGGGGCTGGTCCCGCCGGGGATCGCGTACGGACGGGTCGGGAAGGTGTGGCTCGGTGGGGGCGTACCGCGTTACGGTGGCCCCCTAGCGGCATATCCGGTGGATATCCCCCTGAGGTTGTATGCCGGGGTGGCGCGAGACTGGGACGATGGAGATCGTGTCGCGCGGGCGCCGAGACGGGCCGGCCGACACGGCTTCCGGAGCGATCACACTGAGGGGATACCGGGAAATGGCGAACCCGTTCGTCAAGGGCTGGCGTTACATGATGGCCTTGTTCGGCGCCAAGATCGATGAGTACGCCGATCCCAAGGTGCAGATCCAGCAGGCCATCGAGGATGCACAGCGTCAGCATCAGGCGCTCGTGCAGCAGGCTGCGGCGGTGATCGGCAACCAGCGTCAGCTCGAGATGCGGCTGTCCCGGCAGATGTCCGAGGTCGAGCGCCTGCAGGGGATGGCCCGGCAGGCCCTGGTGCTCGCCGATCGGGCCCGGGCCGCCGGCGACGAGACCGAGGCGACCAAGTACGAGCAGAGCGCGCAGACCGTCGCCACCCAGCTCGTCGCCGCCGAGCAGTCGACCGAGGACCTCAAGACCCTGCACGACCAGGCCATCGGCGCTGCCGCGCAGGCCCGGCGGGCGGTCGAGAACAACTCCATGATCCTCCAGCAGAAGCTGGCCGAGCGGGCCAAGCTGCTCAGCCAGCTTGAGCAGGCCAAGATGCAGGAGAGCGTGGCGCGGTCGCTGGAGTCGATGTCCGCACTCGCCGCGCCGGGTAACACGCCCTCGCTGGACGAGGTGCGGGACCGGATCGAGCAGCGCTACGCGAACGCGATGGGGCGGGCCGAACTGGCCGGCAACTCGGTCGAGGGGCGGATGCTGGAGATCCAGAAGTCGACCCTCGACCTGGCCGGCGCGTCCCGCCTGGAGCAGATCCGATCCAGCATGGCCGGCGAGAAGCTGGCCGGCGCGGGCGGCCCCGCGGTTGAGTCGGCGGCTCCGACGGGGGACCCCGCCGGGGTGGCCCGGCTCGACGAGATTCGCGCCAGCCTCGCCCGGGACAAGCAGACCGGCGGGAACAGCGCCGCCGGCTGAGCCGGCGGTCCGAAGTGAGGAGGGGGCGACGTGGCCGACCAGAGAGCCCGTCACCTGCGCCGGCTGCGTAGCCTGCGCCGGTCGGTTCGTCGTTGGAGCGTGCTGGCCGGCGGCCTGGGCGGGGCGGCCGCCATCCTCACCCCGTACCAGGGACTGGGGCTGCCGGACGCGGCCTGGACGGCGGCGGCCGGCGGATCGATCATGCTGGCGATCTGGCGCTGGTCGGACCTGCGGGCCCTGACAGCGGAGCCGGTGCCGCCGCCGCCCGAGCCGGTCACGGCCGACCAGGCCCGCGCCCGGCTGGTCGCCGTCGTCGAGCGGATGCCCGCCGGCCGCCAGGCGCTGGCCGAGGTACGCCGACAGCGCGCCCGGATCGCCCTGCGCGGCTCGTCCGCGGCAGAACCCTGGGCCCGGTTGGACCGGGCCGCGGCGACCATGGCCGGGCTCGCCGGACGGCTGACCGGCCCGGCCGGTACGGCGGCGCTGGAGGCGGCGGTGGCGGAACGGTCGTTGCGCGATCTGGCCGACCGGGTGGCCAGCGTGGACCGGGCGCGGCGGTTTGCCCCCGTTGACACCCGGGTCGGCCTGGACACCGCCCACCGAACCCTGCTGGCCGAACTCGACGGGGGCGTGTCCGCGTACGAACGCATGGTCGCGGCGGCGGCCGGCTACGTCGCCGAGGACGGCTGGGACGGCGACGGCCACGGTGCGGTCTCCCGGCTCACCGAGGCGACCGATCTGCTGCGCGGCGTGGCGACCGCGCTCGCGGAACTCCGGACGACCCGTGGGATGCCCCGAACGGGCGTCTGACCACTGGCGCCGTACCGGTTCCGGACCTTCGCCGGGGTGCGGCCGGCGGCGCCGGTCAGAGCGGTGGGGTGCGGATCGAGACGGAGCGGCTGACCACCGACGAGCCGGCCGCGTTGCCGGCCTGGATCCGGTAGTGGTAAACGGTGTCGCCGGTCAGGTCGGTGTCGCGGAACGACCGGGTGCCGCCGGGAAGGGTGAACGTCGCCAGCCCGGTGGTGAAGCTGGCGCTGGCGGCGCGGTACAGGGTGAAACCGGTGACCATGCTGGTGACCGGGACGGACCAGGTGACCGTCAGCGCGGCGGTGCCGGATCCGGCCGTGGTGCCGCTGGCATCCGTCAGCCGGAGGTCGGTCGGCGTCGCCGGTACGGCCGGAGTGACCACTGTGGAAACGTTGGACCACGGTGACGACGCACCCAGATAGCTGGTCCGGACCCGGTAGTAGTAGGTGGTGTCGGCCGCGACGGGACTGTCCGGACAGGTGCCGGTGACCCCGATGGTGGTGGTGACCAGCCCGTTGGTGAAGGTCGGATTGGTGGCCCGCTGCAGGTCCACAGTGGTGGCGAAGGACCGGTTCACCCAGCCCCGGTTGACCCGCAGCGGTGGGCCGCTCGCCACGGTCGCCACCAGCCCGCTGGGCGGCAGCAACTGGACCAGCGTGCTGGCGGTGTTGGAGTAGGCGGAGTGGGCGACGCTGTTCTCCGCCCGTACCCGGTAGTAGTAGGTCACCCCCGGGGTGACCGTCGAGTCGACGTACCGGTTCTCGGTGGCGGGCACCTCGAACGTGGTCACACCCCGGCTGAAGGCGGCGTCGGCGGCCCGCTGGATCAGGCTGTTGGTGACACCCCGGGGAGCCGACGGGCCGACGTTCGGCCGGGAGTTGTTCGTCCAGGCGACCACGATCGCCGGCAGTACGGTGGCCGAGCCGGGCGCCGGCCGCACCGCGAGTCCGGTCGGAGCGGTCGGGGAGAACCGCAGCACCATCGGGCGGATCATCTGGTGGTCCGCGTGTCCGAGCAACTGACAGTGCCAGACGTACTCCCAACCGAAGTCGTACAGCCGGTTGGTCACCATCGCCGGTTCACCGGTCCTCGGGTTGACCTGGGTGTACCCGTGGACCGAGCCGACCGGTTGGCTGGGATCGTGCAGCCGGACGCTGTCCGGGACCTTGAACGGCAGCCGCTCGGGCAGGGTCGGCCGGATCGCCACGATCGTGGCCTCGAACGGGTTCATCCGGACGGTGTCCTTCCAACCCACCTCGTTCGGCTCGGGCGGCTTGATCGCCCCGTCCCGACCGACCCGGTTGACGAGCTGGACGTTGACGTGGTGGAAGTGGATGGCGTGGGTGTCCAGCCCGTTGTGGGTGATCTTCCAGAGCTGGGTACCGTCGCCGGGGGAGCCGACCGGGGTGGCGGGATCCGACGGGTGCAGGATCTCGGTCGGCGGGTCGATCCGGGTCAGCGGGATCGTCGTCTGGATCAGCGTGCTGGTCTTGGGCAGCTCCGCGCCGAGCAGGAAGTTCATCCGCCCGTACTCGGGGTCGAACTCCGCGATGATCGCCTTCGGACGCAGGTCAAGGGTCACCGGGACGCTGCCGCCGTACGGGGTGAAGGTGATCGAGGTGTCGTCGATCGGCACGTACGTGTTCCTCGGCGTGCTGGTGCCGAACGCGGCGTCGTACGCCTTCTGCGGCACGATCGGCGGCGGCTGGCTCTGCCCGTACGCCAGGGGAAGCCGCTCCCGCAGCCGGTCGATGTCGAACGGCGCGGCCGGCGTGCCGACCACCTGGATCTGCATCAGGGTCCGGGTGTTCGGGCCGTAACCGGGCAGCGTGCTCGGTGCCCCGCCGGCCGGGGTCTGGTCCGGGTCGCCGGTGTACTGGTCGTTGCGCGGGTCGAAGCCCGGCATCGGTGCGGGACAGTCGTTGTAGAGGATCAGGTTCGTCCCCGGCGGTACGGAGGAGAAGTCGACGACCACGTCGGCCCGTTCTCCCGGGCCGAGCAGCAGGGCGTGCTCGGTCACGTTGAGCACGGTGACGTCCCGGCGGTTGTACTGGTAGTTGATCGGCTGGCTGGGCAGCACCGCCACCGCCGGCAGCAGACCGGCCTCGGAGCCGATCTGGATCCAGTCCGGTCCGGCAGCCGCCGGGTCGGGCACTCCGCCGCACCGGCCGTCGGTCGGCCAACTCGGCGGGAAGTCGGGGTTCGGCCGGGCCGCCACCATCGGCACCTCACCGGCGTCGCCGTCGGCCAGCGTGCCGTCCGGATCCCACATCTGGGCGCTGGACGCCGCATAGTAGAGCTGAAGGTTGAGGCTGCGGTCGTTGCAGGCGTTGAGGATCCGGAACCGGTACGCGGCGGGCCGCAGCCGAAGATAGGGGTAGGCGGCGCCGTTGACCAGGGGGGTGTCTCCGAACGCGTCGGGTACCGCCGACGGGGTGGGGGTGCCGGGCTGGATCGGCGGCTCCCACGGCCGGATCTCCGGGTCGTGGTACGGGTTCGGCGCCGGTCCGTGGGTGGTCCCGGTGAACGGCGGCCAGAACCAGGGCCCGTAGTCCCATCGGCCCATCGGGTTCGTGCCGGACTCGTTGTAGGGGTTCTGATTGGGCATGTAGACGTGCGGGAACCAGAGGCTGCCCCTGCCGCCCCAGTTGGCGATGTCCCAGGTCGGGTCCTGCGCGGCGAGTTGGGCGTCGTCCGGTACGAAGGTCCTGTCTCCGATGACCAGGGGAAACTCCTCGGCCGGCAGCACCCCCTCGTCGAGGAGCTGCCGCTGCACCGGGTCGTCGAGCCGGTAGAGGCCGAGCTGCCCGGAGTAGACGGTCAGCCGGGCGATCCCCTCGGTGTGGTCGTGGTACCAGAGCAGCCGGCCGCTCTGCTGGTTCGGGTAGAAGGCGGTTGCCGCACCGGTCCCGGGATCGGGCATGTCGGGCACGGTGGCGTAGCTGGCGCCGTGCGGGTGTGCGGTCGTCTCGCCGGCCGGTGTGATCCACTGCGTCGGGCCGCCGTCACTGATCCACGGGGTACGGCCGCCGTGCAGGTGGACCGCGGACCGGTTCTGTGGATAGGGCTCCGCCTCGCCCGGCGCCCCGCCGGCCGTACCCGGCACCTGCACCGACACCGGACGGCCGCCCGGCAAACCGGTGCCGGTGCTCACCGTCGTCGGCAAACCGGTGCCGGTGCTCACCGTCGTCGGAAGGCCGGTGCCGGTGCCCGCCGTCGCTGGAAGGCCGGTGCCGGTGCCCGCCGTCGCTGGAAGGCCGGTTCCGGCGCCCCGAATGGTCGGATCCACCGGCAGGAAGAGGTTGCCCTCGGCCCCGACCGGCAGTTGGTTGACGTACTTGACGCGGACCGGCCGGTCCCGCTGCGCCAGGATCAACGGCCCGAGGTGGTACGCGCGGCCCGGGGGCGCCACCGTGTTGTGCCCGCCCGCGTCGGTGCCGTTGTTGAGCTGCCGGTATCCGCGCAGCCGGGTCGGCGGCAGGTCCTGGTGCAGGCGTTGCTGGTACTCCTGCACGCCGATCTCGTAGTAGTCACAGCCCGGGTACGTCACGGTGTCCGGAACGGCCACCGGGATCAGGTTGCCCAGCTCGTTCGGGGTACGGCCGGGCTGGGGGAGCGCGGTGACGAATTTTCGGATCCCGGTGCCGGCCACCACCTGCCCGGCGGCGTCCAGCACCGGCAGCGGGCTGTACGCGAAGTTCGGTACGAAGCCGAAGTAGTCCGGTGGGGTGGAGGGGTCGACGGCCGTGACCGCCCGGGGATCGGCACCGACCCGGGCCGCCGGAACCGTGTTCTTCGGTGCCCGGGTGGCGGCACCCTCGCCCCTGGCCTGCTCCGCGCGGGCCGCCCGGTTTGCCGCGAACCTCTTGAACATGGCCATGGCCCCTCCCGGGAGTACAGCGCGACGTCACCGGCCGGTCGTCAGCGGTCGACTTCGTCGAACCGGTCGAATCGGTCGACCTCGTCGAATCGGTCGACCTCGTCGAATCGGTCGACTCGGTCGGCTCGTGGATCTCCGATCGGTCCATCGGCTGGTTCGCCGACAGCCCAGGAATCTGCTGACGATCCGTAAGCAGTCAACCGCGCAGTGCCAGGAATGGATACGGGCGGTGGGGCAAGGAAGCGCTTCGACGCGAGGATTGGCACGCGCCGCGCAATCCGGTCGGTACCCGGGAGTGTCGCTACCGGGCCGACTTGCGGGTCATCCGGTAGTGCTTGCGGGTCATCCGGTAGTGCAGGACGAGGAACGGAATGCCGAAGAGCCAGAACCGGTGCTCCGCGCGGACCTCGTCGTCCTCGACGTAGACATCGAGCTGTTCCGTGAAACCGTGCATCGCCAGGGCGGTCAGTTCTCCGGTGTCCGGGTCGACGAAGGTCAGGTAGTGACCGGGCTGGTCGAGATCGCTGCGGCTGGTCAGGAGCAGCCCACCGTCGGGGCGGGCCTGCGGGACCAGGGTGGCCGTGAAGCTGGCCTGCGGGAGCGGAAAGCCGACGCTGACGTAGCCACGACCGGCCCGCCGATAGGTGGTGTAGATGCCGACGTAGATCGGTTCGTCGGTGTCGGCGAAGGACCGGATCCAGCCCCGCACGCCCACCACCTGGGTCCCGGTCGGGCTGATGGTGTCGATCCGGCTCCGGATGCCGCGCAGCGTCTCGCGCTGGTTCGCCGGCACATTGGCCTGGCCGAGCGGGCGTGCCACCAGAGCGCGGTAGAGCAGGTAGCCGGGGCGTACCCACAGCCGCCACCGGGGCACGATGTCGAGCGTGAACCGGGTGGTGTGCTCGTAGAACTCCCGTACCCGCGGTTCCACCGCACCGGGGTCGAACTGCGGGCCAGCCAGTTCGTCGAGCGAGGAGACGATCCCGACGTCCGGCGCGTCCGCGACGTACCCGCCGCCAAGCGACGCGGCGAGGGTCCGGACGTAGTCGGTCCCCACGTACCGGGTCCGGGCGGCCAGCGGAACGACAAAGGGCAGTTCCTCCGCCGGGACCCGCTCGGCCAGCAGACTGACCTGTGCGTCGCGGAAGAGCAGGGCCGACAGGATCCGGTACGCCAGCACCACGCCGGCCGCCACCACCGCCCCGGGGACGGGGTAGCCGCTGGCGATCGCCGCCCCGCCCACGGCGCCCCCCACGACCGGTCCCAACAGCACCTTCTGTGGCCGGACCCCGAGGAGCCCGACCAGCAGTCCCACCGCCAGGCTCAGCGGAAGCGGGCCGACGCCGACGAGCCGGGCGGCCACCCAGCCGAGCGGGGCGGCCAGCGCGACGCTCATCGCGATCCGGGCCCACAACGCGGGAATCTGGCCCGGATCGCGA
>NZ_JADPUN010000024.1 GCF_015690345.1 Plantactinospora alkalitolerans
GTCCGGCCAGTACTGCCGGATCAGTGCGGCGGGCCGCGATCGGCGGCACCGCCACCGCGATGACGACGCCAACCAGCGTGAGTCGTATTCTCCGGCCAGGCATCGCTCGCCTCCGAATCGGGTCGGTCCGCCATTGGGTCGGTTCGCATTCGGTTCGGATCCGCCCACCGGATGCTATCGGTGGATCGCCGGACATGGCATCCACCGCCAGCCAACCATTGTGATCTTGCACCTACCTTGTAGGTTGTACGCGACGCTTGTGGCCTGTTCGGCGAAAGGGAGGTGGCCGTGACCGAATGGGAGCCGGCCACCGAGACCGAGGCCGCGATGCGGGACGCACTGCGGGCGGGTGACCAGGAACTCTATTTTCGTATTCTGGCGCGCAGCGAACTTCTGCTGCCGGTCTCCGCCGAGGCGCTCGCCGGCCGCGCCCCGATGGGCTGGGGCACCTGGACCACCGGCGGCCGGACCCACGTGCTGGCATTCACGTCCACCTCCGCCCTGCACGCCTGCCTCGCCGAGAACGCGGGGTCCACCCGACGGGCGCCGTACGCCGAACTGGCCACCGGCTGGCCCAACCCGGAGTGGTGGCTCGCGGTCAATCCCGGGCTGCCGATCGAGGGCTACCTACCCGCCTGGTTCGTCTCCCAGCTCTCCCGTGGCGATGTGCGGCTGCCCGGCCGCAGTATGGGCGCCCGAGCCCGGCTGGAGCAGGTCGAGCGGGCGGCCCGGGCGCGGGCGACGGCATCCGTGCCCCGGCGCCCGGCGCCCGAAGCGCCGTACCGGCCGGAGCCGGAGGAGTCACCGCGACCGGAGCCGACGAGAACACCTGCCGCCCCGTTCCCGAGAGCCGAGCCGGCGTCGTTCCCGTCGCCTGTCGACGCGGCGTCGTACTCGCCGGTCGTCGAACCCACGTCGTACTCGCCGATCGTCGAACCCACGTCGTACTCGCCGGTCGTCGAACCCACGTCGTACTCGCCGGGCGTCGACCCGACGCGGTTCTCCGCGCACGCGGAGCCGACGGGATTCTCCCCAGCCGTGGAGCCGACGCGGTTCTCGCCACTGGTGGAGCCGGAACCGTCGCGGTTCTCCTCACTGGTGGAGCCGGAGCCGTCGAGCGGCCCTCCCGCCACCGTGCCGGTGATCGCACCGACGCCGGATCGTGGCGACCGGAGTAACGACTTCGGCAGCCAGATCTCGGAGGACACCTCGGCCGGCTGGATGACTCCCGCCGGTCCGGGACGGTTCGGCGGGTCGAAGGCCGCGAACGGCAGTACGACGGATCCGGTGGAGTCGTCGACACGTTCCGGCGATTCCAGGACCCTGTCCGGCGCGGTGTCGGCGAGCCCGCCGCCGGCCTGGAACGGGCCGGGCGGTCAGGCGACGGACCTCCAGGCGACGGTGCCGATCACCGGACCGCCCGGACCCCGGACGACCGACGAGCCAGCGCCGGTAGGGCGGACGCCACAGGCCCCACCGGCCGAGATCCGGGCACCGGAGCCCTGGACGCCGACGGCGCAGCGGTCCGAGGCGTCCCTGTTCACTCCCGTCTCCCGGCAGCCGGTCGGCGAAGCGTGGCCCGGCGGCTCGTCAGAGCCCTCGACGACCGCCTACGACGCGCCTCCCGCCGGCCGAATGCCAGCCGGTCCGGCGCCCGCCGAATCGGCGCCCACCGAGTCCGTCCGCACCGAGCCGATCGTTCCGGGTCCGGTGGACACCGAGTCGGTCCGCACCGAGCCGATCGTTCCGGGGCCGGTCGAGAGCGAATCGGCCCGCACCGAGCCGATCTTCACCAGTTCGGGCTCCGCCGAGCCGGCCGCGTTCGATGCTCCGGCCGCGTTCGATGCTCCGGCCGCCTCTTATGCTCCGGCCGCGTTCGATGCTCCGGCCGCCTCTTATGCTCCGGCCGCGTTCGATGCTCCGGCCGCTACGGAGCCTGATCGCCTCACCGAGCGGGTTACCAGCGCCCCGGTCCCCGCCGAGCCGGCGGCCGCCGCCGAACCGGTTCCCGTCGATCCGGTTCCCGCCGAACCGGTTCCCGCCGGTCGGCTTCCGGTCGACTTCGTACCGGCCAACGACGTGGAGCGGAGCCTGCTCGACGCGGCCGGCGAAGGCAGCACCGACACGTTCCTCTCCACCCTCCTGCTCGCCAAGGTGCTGCTGCCGGTCGACGCCCGTTCGGCACCGGGCGCCCGCCCCGGCGACGACGGCTTCCAGTGGCGTACGGAGGCGCTGGACGGGGAGACGTACGTCGTGGTCTTCACCTCGCCGGAGCGGCTCGGGGACCACCTCCCGGCGCCGATCGAGACGGTCGCGATGAAATTCGCCCAGTTGATCCGGCGGTGGCCCGACGACGCGTGGTCGTTCGCGGTGAACCCGGGTACGCCGGTGGGCGCCAAGCTGCCGGGTGGGCAGATCGTCGCACTGGCGAACTGGGCCGCCGAGGTGGGTCTCGGCGACGACACCGATACCGCTGAGCAGGCGCAGCCGGCGACGACCGAGGAGGAGGCGCCACGGTCGACGTACGCGCCCGCCCGGGAGGATCCGGGACGGCCGACGATGATGCAGAAGACGATCGCCCCGAGCCAGCTCTCCTACTACCTCGACCGGGGCTACGACCGGGTGTCGGGCTTCGTGCACCGCGCGTCCGAGGTCGCCCATCTGCGTACGCCGGCCAAGTTCTACGGCGCGCTCGGGCTCGGCTATCCCGGCTCCCCGTTCGTCCGGGACGCGGACGAGATCTACGTGCTCCGCTGGCCCGCCTACCGGCCCAGCCTCTACCGGATTCCGTACGGGGGGCAGAGCGAGGCCGCCATGCGGGCGATGGAGGGCTGGGTGATCGAACGACCGCCCTTCCGGGGGAACGGTTTCGCGCCGGGAGAGAGCAGCGACGTGGTGGCGGAGTTCAAGGTGGACAGCGTTCGGCTGCCGCACGACGCCCAGCTCTGGCGGATCGGTGTCGACGGCACGGAGCGGCTGATCGCGGCCCTGGACTGCGACGTACCCGTCTGGCGTCGGGCCGAGGAGGCCTGATGCGCGACGGCTACGTTGCCCAGTGGCGTGGGCAGGAGTACGAAGCCAGTCCGGCCGGCGACGACGTACGGCTCTACCTGCCGGAGCCGGGTGAGGGCTTCGAGGAGGTCCGGCCCGGCCGGTTCTGCCGGGTGGTGGCGGCGGCCGAGGTCGCCGAACTGGTCTACGTCCGGACCAGGTGCTCGTGGCAGGGCCAGCCGTTCATCGTGCTCGCCCAGCACGAGAACTGGCTCCGGGTCGAGTACACGGGGGGCCGTTGGCCGGTCGCCGAGGCGATGGGGCTGGAGGCGTTCGACTTCGGGGTCTACCAGGGCTGGGCCCCGGTGGCGGAGGTCACCGACCTGCGCGAGAACCGGGCCTGACCGGCCCGGCGGTTCAGGACTTCGCCCACCGGAGCACCTCGCCGAGTACCAGATCGGTCGCTTCGACGTGCGGGAAGTGGCCGACTCCGTCGAGGAGGCGCCATTCGTACGGCGCCCGGACGTAGCGGCTGGAGCCCTGGGCGGTACGCGGCAGCGCGGCCTGATCCAGTTCGCCGTGCAGTTGCAGCGTCGGGGTGACCAGCGGCTCCTGGAGAAGTTTGACGAAGCGGTAGCCGTGCAGGCGGAGCACCGAGCGGAACGCCCACCGGTAGCCCTCCATCGCGCAGAACGCCGCCTGGGGGATCCGCATGGCCTGCCGGCAACGGTCCGCGTACTCGTCGAAACCGGCGCTCTCGACCCAGGTGGGCCCGCCCCAGCGCTGCAGGAAGTAGCCGACCAGTGCCGCGTCGTCCCGGGTGAGCACGTGCTCGTACCGGGGGATCTGGAACTTCAGCGTCGGGGTCGCCGCCGCGAACTGGCCGCGCGGGTCGGCGAAGATCCCGGCACGCAGGCGCAGTGGATGCGGGGCCGCGAGGACCACGAGCCGGCGAACCAGACTCGGATGGAAGGCCGCGGCGGTCCAGCCGATCATGCCGCCGGCTCCCGCGCCGACCAGCACCGCCGAACGCTCACCGAGCGCCCGGATCAGCCCGGCCACGTCCGCGGCGAGGGTGTAGCCGTCGTACCCCCGGGGCGGCTTGTCGCTCGCGCCGTAGCCGCGTAGGTCGACCGCGACGGCCCGGTAGCCGGCGTCGGCCACGGCCGGCAGCATGTCGTGCCAGGCCCACCAGAACTCGGGAAAGCCGTGCAGGAACAGCACCAGCGGTCCGCTGCCCGCCTCGACGACGTGGAACCTGCTGCCGTTGGCCCCGACGAACCGGTGCGTCCACGGCCCGTCCACCAGTACGCACGACTCGTCGACGACGGACTTCCTCCCGGCCTCGCTCATGTGGCACAGCCTAGGGCCATCTCCGGTGCGGGGCCCCCGCCGTGACCTGTGGATCGGGGGATCGTCGGGGATATCACCGGGTTCGGGTGGGGCCAGCCCGGGGGCTCCTGACTAGGGGATCAGGTCCGCCGGTGACGCCGGGGCGCGGCCCGGCTACCGTGCTGGCATGAGTACCGCACGCCGGATCAACCATTCCGATCTGCCGGTGCCTCTGGTCCGGGTCCAGGGGACGCCGGCGGAGTGCGGCAGGGGCTACGGTGCGGCGGCCCGGGACCTCGTCGTGGCGAACCTGGAGTTCTACCTGAGCCGGTTCCGGGACGAGGCCGGGCTGGACGCCGCCGCGGTCCGTGCCGCAGGGCTCGCGTTCCGGGAGTCCACCCGGCGGCACCATCCCCGGATCGCCGAGATGCTCGACGGAGTCGCCGAGGGGGCCGACGTCCGGGTCGACGAGATCTACGCGCTCAACGCCCGTACCGAGCTGATCTACGGCAACCGTCGGGTACGCGAGGCGGCCGGCGCTCCACAGCCGGATGCCGACGCCGGAGGATGCACCGCCGTCGGTGTCCTCGGTACGCACACCGGGAACGGCCATCTGCTGCTCGGACAGAACTGGGACTGGCACCCCGACCAGCGGGACGTGATGCTGCTGCTCGCCACCCGCGACGAGCGGGGACTGACGGTGCTGACCCTGACCGAGGCGGGAATGCTCGCCAAGACCGGGCTGAATTCGGCGGGTGTCGGAGTCTGCGTGAACATGCTCGGCTGCGATCGGGACGGGCTTCCCGACGTCAGCGTCGAGCCGGGGGTGCCGTACCACGTGCTGCTGCGGGCCGCGCTGGAGGCGGACAGTCTGGCCGAGGCGTTGAAGGCGGTCTGCCGGGGCACCCGGAACAGCTCGATCAACCTGCTGCTGGGGCAGGCGGCCGAGGCGGGCGGTGAGCTGATCGACCTCGAAATGGTGCCCGGCGACGTGGGCTGGTCACATCCGGTGGACGGGTTGATCACCCACGCCAACCATCTGGAGACGGCGCTGCCGGTGTACGACACCATCAAGGACTGGGGTGGATCGTCGCTGTTCCGTTCGGCCCGAGCCCGGCGTCTGCTGGCCTCGAAGGCGGCGATCGGCAAGGTGGGCGACCATGACCTCGTCGTGCTGTTCCGGGATCATGCCAGTCGTCCGCAGAGCATCTGTCGGCACGTCGACGAGCGGGCCCCGTTGGCGGAGCGCTCCGAGACGGTCTACTCCGTACTGCTGGATCTGGACGACCGGCGGTTCGGTATCGCGGCTGGTCCGCCCTGCATGCACCGGTACGGCTGGCTCGACCTGGCGTTCTGACGCGGAAAGGTATCGGGGCCGGAAGCGCTGCGCGCTTCCGGCCCCGATCGTGTCGACTACCGGATCAGTTGGTGACCTTGATGATTGCCAGGTCACTGATCAGGCGGTTCTCCAGCAGAAGTTCGATCTTGGTGCCGGTGCCGGCCACCTTGACCGAGTTCATCGGGTTCTGCGGGGTCCAGTAGCGGTCCGGCTGCGAGTCGTTGAACACCGTCACCGGGTTCAGCTTCGGCACGGTCGTCGGCACACCGTTCAGGTGGAACGTCTGTGCCGGCTTGGTGAACCTGCTGAACGTGGCGTCGTAGGTGCTCCGCCGGTTGGTGACGTTGCCAACGCCCGGAACCGTGATCGGACCCGGACGGACGTCGACCGGGAGGTTCAGGCCGAAGCCCGGGTGGTCGATCGTGTCGTTGTCGGCGTACGCGTAGTTCACGTACCAGACGAGCAGGCCCTGGTGGTTCTTGAACCGCTCCACGAAGTCCGGCTTGGTGCTGGTCCAGCCGAAGTTGTAGGGGCCGGTCTCCAGGGTCTTGTCGTACCCGTAGTAGGTCCGGTACTCCGCGATGTAGAACCGCGGCGCCTCCTCGACGATCTTCCCGGTGAACCGGGTGAAGCCACCCGCCGTCCAGCCCGGGTCCACCGTCTCGGCGCCATCGGTCCAGACCGCGGTGCCGTTCTTGACCAACGAGATGTTGTCCAGGAACGCACCTTCGAAGTTCGTTCCGGCGTCGCTCTGGTAGCGGTAGCGGAACTGAACGGTCTGCCCGACGTACGCCGCCAGGTCGTAGTTCAGGTCGACCCACTCGCCCCCGCTGGAGCCGTCGATGCCCTTTTCGGGGGTGCCCCCCTCCTCGGGCTCGTCGATCAGCGGGTGATCGAGCGGGTTCCAGGTGGAGCCACCGTTCGTCGACACCTCCGCGTAGAGGTAGTCGAAGTCCTCCTCGATGTTGTACCAGGCCTTCGCGTTCAGCGACGCGGTGGTGGCCCCGGTGAGGTCGAGGGTCCGGGTCAGCGTGTTGGAGAGGTCGTCGGCACTGCCGCTCCACCACTCGTACTGCCCCTCGAACGGAGTGTTCAGCTCGGTGCTGACCTCCTGGCTCGGCAGGTTGACCACGACCGCCTGGGCGAGACCGTCGGTGTCACCGGCCGCCCCGAGCGTCGCGTACGTCGTACCGCTGTCGTAGTCGACGGTCGAGTGGTTGAGCCAACCCAGGTACAGCTTCGACCACGGGTCCATGTAGCCCGGGGTGGAGCCGATGTCCTGCTTGCCGTGGTTCAGCCAGGAACCCGACGCCATGAGGCTCCAGAACCCGACGCCGTTGTCGCCACCCTGGGTGTCGTAAAGGTCGGGCAGGCCGAGGTCGTGGCCGTACTCGTGGGCGAAGACGCCGAGACCACCGTTCTCCGGCTCCGTGGTGTAGTCACGGATCCAGATCCCGCTGTCGCCGATCTGCACGCCGCCGTGCTTGTTGAAGTCCGGGCCGGCGCTGCCTTCGAGGTTGGTGAACGCGGACCAGCGGTGCGACCAGATCGCGTCGGCACCCTGGGCACCGCCGCCGGCCTCTTCGCCCTCACCGGCGTGCACCGCCTGGAAGTGGTCGATGTAGCCGTCCGGCTCGTTGAAGTCGCCGTCGTTGTCGTAGTCGGACCGGTCCCAGATGTCGAACTTCTTCAGGTACGTCTGGATCTCGGCGTTGCTCTTGCCGGCGGCGACCTGCGACTGGTACCAGGACGTGGCGGTGTCCTTGACGAAGGCCCAGTAGCCGTCCCGCTCGGCGATCTCGTTGCTGCCGTACCGGGCCTCGTTGAACGGAACCGTGACCCAGTCGCTGACGTCACCGCCGACCGTGTACCGGCCGCCGGACTGCTTCAGGTAGAAGTCCCGCATCGACTCCTTCTTGGTGCTGTAGAAGAGGTCCATGTATGACTGACGGTTGAAGTCGGAACGCCAGATCGTGCTGTTGTCGTCCGTCGGGCTGCCGTCGTAGACCCGGTCCCGCGCGGGGATCTGGTTGTGCAGCGGGCCGTCGGTGCCGCCGGTACGCGGGTCCTTCTGGTTGCCGAACTCCACCAGGATGCTGAAGATCGGGTCGACCTTCGGCGGCTGCTGGTACTCGACGAAGCGGTCGGCCTTGACCTGGATGACCTTTGACCCGTTCCGGGTCTGCAGCTTGGCCTTGCCGGAGATCAGGTCGGCGATGGCCTGCTTACGGACCTCTCGCTCCTGCTCGGCGAATGGATCGGGCAGGTTGTCGGCCCGGTGGGCCGCTCCCTGGGGTTCCCGATCGACGGAAGCCGGCGCCGGCGCGGCGTACGCCGGCAGGGCGACCGCGCTGGCGGCCAACAGTGCAGCGGTGGCACCTGCCAGGCCGGCCGTGACTCGTCTCCTCAAAGGTCCTCCTCCTTTGTGGAAGTGTTACAGGAACAGGCCGGCTCATGGCGGGCACTGTCATCAGACGCGATCCCCACCTTTGCAGATGTATCGAACGCTGTCACGGGGGAGCGATGCGCCATCCTGTCCGGCCGATCCCCGTCTAATCAGGGCGAAAACGTTCTAACGCGCACCTATTTTCTGCCATCTACATGTCACGATTCGGCCACGGTCGCAACCTTGCCGCCTGGCGGTACGTCAATTCGCGGACAGCGTTGTGTCCGGAACGGACCCCGCTCCACGCGCACCTCAACGACCACTCGCTCCACGAGCAACCGCCGCGACGGCCCCGTCCGGACGGCCACGCCCGACGACGACGATGGGCGGGCCCGTAGCGGACCCGCCCATCTCGCCCATGCCGCAGACCGTCGGCTCGGCCCCGCATCCGACCACCCGGACGGCCGGTGCCCGGCCACCGTCGGCGGGGTCGGTCCCCGGCCGCCGTCGGCCGGGTCGGTCAGTCCTCGTCGGACTTGCTCGAACGCATGCCGGCCGAGATCAGGTCCATCACCGAGGAGTCCTGCAACGTGGTCACGTCGCCCAGGGAGCGGTTCTCGGCCACGTCGCGGAGCAACCGTCGCATGATCTTGCCGGACCGGGTCTTCGGCAGCTCCGCCACCAGCATGATCTGCCGCGGCTTGGCGATCGGGCCGAGCGTCTTCGAGACGTGCTCACGTAGCTCGGCGATCAGGGCCTCACCGGCCTCGCCCGAGGTGTCGACGCTGCCGCGCGGGATGGTGAACGCGACGATGGCCTGCCCGGTGGTCGGATCGGTCGCGCCGACCACGGCCGACTCGGCGACCGACGGATGCGAGACCAGTGCCGACTCGACCTCCGTCGTCGAGATGTTGTGCCCCGACACCAGCATCACGTCGTCGACCCGGCCGAGCAGCCACAGGTCGCCGTCGTCGTCCTTCTTCGCCCCGTCGCCGGCGAAGTACAGCCCCTCGAACCGGGACCAGTAGGTGTCGACGAACCGCTCGTCGTCGCCCCAGATGGTGCGCAGCATCGACGGCCACGGCTCACGCAGGACCAGGAAGCCGCCGCCACCGTTCGGCACCGACCCGGCCTGGTCGTCGACCACGTCGGCACTGATGCCCGGCAGCGGGCGCATCGCACTGCCCGGCTTGGCCGCGGTCACCCCCGGCAACGGGGAGATCATGATGGCGCCCGTCTCGGTCTGCCACCAGGTGTCGACGACCGGGCACCCGCCCCGACCGATGTTCTCCCGGTACCACATCCACGCCTCGGGGTTGATCGGCTCGCCGACGCTGCCGAGCAGGCGCAGCGACGACAGGTCGTACTGGTCGGGGATGTCGGCGCCCCACTTCATCATCGTGCGGATCAGCGTGGGCGCGGTGTAGAGGATCGTCACCTTGTGCTTCTGGATCAACTCCCAGAACCGGCCCCGGTGCGGGGTGTCCGGCGTGCCCTCGTACATCAACTGGGTCGCGCCGTTGGCCAGCGGGCCGTAGACGATGTACGAGTGCCCGGTCACCCAGCCGATGTCCGCCGAGCACCAGTAGACGTCGGTCTCCGGCTTCAGGTCGAAGACCGCGTGGTGCGTGTACGCGACCTGGGTCAGGTATCCGCCCGAGGTGTGCAGAATGCCCTTCGGCTTGGCCGTCGTGCCACTCGTGTAGAGGATGAACAGCGGGTGCTCGGCGTCGAACGCCTCGGCGGTGTGCTCGGTCGACGCGGTCTCCACCGTCTCGTGCCACCACAGGTCCTTGTCCGTCCAGGCGACGTCCTGGCCGGTACGCCGGACCACCAGGACGTGCTCGATGCTCGGGCACCGGCTGACGGCCTCGTCGACCGTCGGCTTGAGTGCCGACGGCTTGCCCCGCCGGTACCCGCCGTCGGCGGTGATCACTACCTTGGCGGTCGCGTCCTGGATCCGGTTGGACAGCGAGTCGGCGGAGAAGCCGCCGAAGACCACGCTGTGGGTGGCACCGATCCGGGCACAGGCGAGCATCGCGACCGCCGCCTCCGGAATCATCGGCAGGTAGATCGCGATCCGGTCCCCGGCGACGACACCGAGGTCGGTCAGCGCGTTGGCCGCCTGGCTGGTCATCGCGAGCAGGTCGGCGTACGTGATGGTGCGGTTGTCGCCGGGCTCGCCCTCCCAGTGGATGGCCACCCGGTCGCCGTTTCCGGCGGCGACGTGCCGGTCCAGGCAGTTGTAGGCGACGTTGAGCTGGCCGCCCACGAACCACTTGGCAAACGGTGGGTTGGACCAGTCGAGGATCTCGTCCCACTCCTTCGACCAGTCCAGCCGGCCGGCCTGCCGGGCCCAGAACGCCAGCCGGTCCGCGGCGGCCTCGTCGTAGGCGGCGGCCGTGACGTTGGCGGCGGCGGCAAGCTCGGCCGGCGGCGGGAACTGCCGGGTCTCCTGCAACAGGTTTGCCAGAGTCTCGCTCATGGTGGGGGCTCCTCAGGCGTCGCGTGTCATGTGTTCGGTAGGAGGTTAATCGGCGTGTCGTGGCTGGTGCGAGGGTCTGGAGCGGTCCGGCGCCGGTACGCGCCGAATGGCCGGCTTCCGGCGCTCGCCGGTCCCCGCCCGAGGCGGCCCGTGTGGGACGGGCCGCATCGTCGCCGGAAACTCCGGTGCCGGGAACTACGGTGGCAGAGTGCCGACCGATCCGCTCGCCCCGCTGCTCAGCCTCGCCGACATCGCGCCCGCCGTGGACCGCGCCCGCGAGCGGGTCGACGAGGCACTGCGGCACCGCGCCCTCCGCCGGCACGGAGGCCAGGTCGCGGCCGAGGTCAGCCTCCGGTCCGCGGTGGCGAGTTCCGCGCTGGAGGGGTACGTCCACGAGCGTGAAGCCGTCCGGGCCGGCACCGTCACCGACCCGGTGCTGCAGGGTGCCCTGCGGGTCGCCGGTGCGCTACCGGGGCTGGCCGACCTGTGGCCCAGGGCGCCCCGCCAGGTGCTGGCCAAGCTGCACACGCTGGCCGCCCGGGGCACGGTGCCCGAGGACGAACTCGGCCGCCCGACCCCGGCATCCGATCCCGGCGTCGTCCCGTCCAACGGGCAGCCCAGCGGGCAGTCGATCGCCCTGCGCGCGCTCAGCGCCCGGCTGGACGGCCTGGCCGGCCTGGTCGCCGGCGGAACCTCGGTGTCGCCGCTGGTCCTCGCCGCGGTGGTGCACGGCGAACTGCTCGCGTTACGGCCCTTCGCCGGGCCGTCCGGGGTGGTCGCCCGGGCCGCCGCCCGGCTCACCCTGCTCGCCACCGGTCTGGACCCGCGCGGACTGATCGCGGTGGACCTGGGGCACCTGGACCGCGAGCCGGAGTACGTCGGCGCGGCCGGCGCCTTCGCCACCGGCACCGCCGACGGGGTCCGCTCCTGGCTGCGTCACTACGCCACCGCCGTGGAGATCGGCGCCGAGCACCTGGCCACCATCGGCGACGAGGTCCTCACCTGAGTTGCAGTGCAAGGAAGGGCCCCTTCTTATCGCTTTTTGCATAAGAAGGGCCCCTTCCTAACCCAATGCCTGCCTGGGCAAGGCTGCCGTCAGGCGGTGCTGGCGCGGGCCCGGCGGTGCCGGCCGTACCAGGCGATGCCGATGGCGACGCCCACGCCGACTCCGATGGCCGCCGCCGCGACCGGCACCGCAGGACGTTCCCGGAGCCGCCGACCCAGCGGTACGGGGTGCCGGAACTCCAGCACCGGCCAACCGTTCTCGGTGGCCAACTTGCGCAGTGCCCGGTCCGGGTTCACGGCGCTCGGATGCCCGACGCACTCCAACAGCGGGCGATCGCTGACCGAGTCGGAGTACGCGTACGACTGGGCGAGGTCGTAGCCGCGTTCCCGGGCCAGCTCGCCGACCGCGTCGACCTTGCTCGGCCCGGCGGCGTAGAACTCCACCTCGCCGCTGTAACGCCCGTCCACCACCGACATCCGGGTCGCGATCACGTCGGCGACGCCGAGCAGTTCGCCGATCGGCCGGACCATCTCCTCACCGGAGGCGGAGACCAGTACGACGTCCCGGCCGGCGGCCTGGTGCTCCTCGATCAGCGCTGCGGCTTCGGCGTACACGTAGGGGTTGATCAGCTCGTGCAGTGTCTCGGCGACGATCTGGCGGACCTGGTCCACCGGCCAGCCCTTGCAGAGTGCGGCCAGGTAGTCCCTGGTACGCGCCATCGTCTGCTCGTCGGTGCCGCCCAGCCGGAACATGAGCTGGGCGTACGCGGATTTGACCACGTCTCGACGCGTGATCAACCCGTCCCGGTAGAACGGCCGACCGAACGCCAACGCGCTCGACTTGGCGATGACGGTCTTGTCCAGATCGAAAAAAGCGGCGCTTCGGCCCACGGCGCGAAAGTCTAGCCGGATGGTCTATGGTCACCGGGTGCGCGGGGTCACCTTTGGCACCTGCCGGCCGGTTCCGACTGAGCGGTTGATCAGCCCGACTGGTGATCACTATCACACTGCGAAGGCAGAGTTTCGCAGGGAGTGGAAGTTAACGCCACTCGACGTATACGGGTCGACTCAGGCATGCTTGTATTTACGACACACTTTCATATCCTCTGTGCTCGGTAGACCTCGGCGGTCGCACCCCCCGTGACCGCTGAGCGAGTTCGGCTCGACCCCCCCGGAGCCGAACTCCAGACGACCCCCGTCTCCCCCCGACGGGGGTCGTCGCTTTTGTCGTCTGTCGCTTCGGCCCTGGTCAAACCGTGTCGGAACCGGTCGCCCCGCCGCCGTGGAGGTGAGGGGTCGCGGATCGGGCCGCCGGTTCCAGGGACGGCCGGGGAAGCCGTGGAACCGGGTGGACGGTGGCCCGGCGGTCCGGATCGGTGGTGTGAAGCGACCGATCGGCGGCGTGGAGCGCCGGATCGGACGGCCCGGAACCGTTGCGGCGTCAGGGTTGTTTCCTCTGCCGTTACTCAAATCAGCCGCACGCAGGTACTCATCCGGCATACCGGTCGTCGGCGGCCCCGCGCACCAGCAGACCGCACGCCCCGGGGATCAGGGGTGGTGCAGGGCGCGGTTCAGGGTCAGGGCGGCCTGGGCGGTGGCGGCCTGCGCCGACCGCGTACCGGCCAGCGAGTCGAGCATCGCCATGTCGTGGATGATGCCCTGGTACCGGACCAGGGCGACCGGAACGCCCGCCCGGCGAAGCTTCGACGCGTACGCCTCACCCTCGTCGCGCAGCACGTCCGCCTCGTTCGTCATGATCAGAGCGGGCGGCAGGTGCTTCAGCTGGTCGATGCCGGCGTTCAACGGCGAGGCCATCGGGTTCGACCGCTCGGCCCGGTCGGGCAGGTACTGGTCCCAGAACCACATCATCTGCTCCCGACTGAGGTTGTAGCCGTCGGCGAACTCCCGGTACGACCCGGTCTCGAAGGTGGCGTCGGTGGCCGGATAGAGCAGAACCTGTTCGGCGAACCGGGGGCCGTTGCGCTGGTTGGCCAGCATCGCCAGCACCGTGGCCATGTTCCCACCCGCGGAGTCGCCGGCGACGGCCATCCGGGAGGGGTCCAGGCCGTAGTCGCCACCCTGGGTGGCGATCCACTGTGCCACCGCGTAGCACTCCTCGATCGCTGTCGGATACCGCGCCTCCGGGGATCGGCTGTACTCGGGAAAGACGATCGCCGAGTGGGACTGCACGGCGAGTTCCCGGATGAGTCGGTCGTGGGTGTGGGAATCCCCGTACGCCCAGCCGCCGCCGTGCAGGTAGAGCACGGCCGGAAGCATCCCGCCGACGCCCTGCGGTCGCATCGCCTCGTGGGCGGCGGCCCGGACCCGGTCGAGCAGCCTGCCGCCCCCTGCGCCGTTACGCCGGGGTGGTCCCTCGCCCCTGGGTCGGACGATCCGGACCGGAACCTGGCCGGACGGGCCACCGGGCACCACGATGTCCTCGATGTCCGCTTCGGGCCGGGGGGTGTTGCCGGACTGCAGTTCGGCCAGCCTCGCCCGACCCTGGTCCGGGCTCAGTTGGAACATGAACGGCGGATTTGCGGTCATCCGGGCCACTTCCTGCGCGGCCGGCTCCAGCACCACGCTGCTCACGGACTGCGCCATGGCGGCTCCTCCCCTTGACTTCCGGCGATAACGGCCGGTTCCGGTGGTCGCGTACCCGTGACGCCCCGGGATATGACGGGCCGGCCGACGTCCGCGCAGGACCGGCCTCCACGCGCCGCGCCCGCCTCCGCGCCCAGCGAAAACCCGTCCGGCGTACGCGGAAGCCGCCGTTCACGGCGCCGGATTGGTACTGCTATGCGTGGGTTCGCTTAGCAGATCCACTCGGGCGTAGCGAGTTATCCACAGCCGGCTCGGTTATCCACAGCTCGGCGGTCGGGGCGTTGGTGAGGGCGGAAACGGGCGCCAGGGTGTGCCGGTAACCGGACCACCCGCTGGAGCCGGATTCCCCGCTGGAGGACGTGATGCCACCGCGTACCCCGGTCCGTCCCGGACCGCGCCTGCCCCTGATCGTGACCTCGGACAACGAACTGCTCGACGAACTGCTCCGGCTCGCCGCCGCCGGCGGCACCGAGGTGGAGGTGGCCCAGGACCCGGCCGCCGCCCGGTCCCGCTGGGCCGCCGCGCCGCAGGTACTGGTCGGGACCGATCAGGCCCAGGCCTGTCTGCGGTCGAGGATGCCCCGCCGGCCCCGGATAGTCCTGGTCGGGCGGTCGGGGCAGGGAGACGGCGGCTGGGAGGTGGCCGAGTTGATCGGCGCCGAGCACGTGGCCGTGCTGCCGGCGGCCGAGCCATGGCTGGTCGACCGGTTCGCCGAGGGAACGGTCGGCAAGGGCATGATCGGCGGTCCGGCCCGGATCGTCGGGGTGATCGGCGGTCGGGGCGGCGCCGGAGCGAGCGTGCTGGCCGGCGGCCTCGCGGTCACCGCCGCCCGCAGTGGCCTGCGTACCCTGCTGGTCGACGCCGATCCGCTCGGCGGAGGCCTGGACCTGGTCCTCGGCTGGGAACAGTTGGAGGGTCTGCGCTGGCCCGCGCTGACCGAGGCGGACGGACGGGTCGACGCACCGGCCCTGGTCCGGGCGCTGCCCAGCCGTGGTGACCTGGTGGCCCTCTCCTGGGACCGGGGTGACCTGCTCGCCCTGCCCGCCGAGGCGATGGCGGCCACCATGGACGCCGGCCGGCGCGGCCGGGACATCGTCATCGTGGACCTGCCCCGTCAACTCGACGACGCGGCCGTCATCGCGTTGCAGGCGGCCGACCAGGCTTTCGTCCTGGTGCCCGCCGAGCTGCGGGCCACCGCCGCGGCGGCCCGGGTGGCCGCGGTCGCCGGACTGCACTGCGCCAACCTCTCGGTCATCGTGCGAGGTCCGGCACCCGGTCGGCTCAAGGCCCGCGAGGTCGCACGGGCACTCGATCTGCCGCTGGTCGGCACGTTGCGTCCGGAGCCGGGCCTGTGCCGCAACCTGGAGCGGGGCGAGGCTCCGGCCGCCACCGGACGAGGTCCGCTGGCCGCCCTGTGCCAGCGCATCATCACCGACCTCACCGGAGCGGTCGGGATCCGGGCGGGCGCGGAATGACGGCCCGGGGCGGGCAGCCGCACGATCTCGCCGCCCGGGTCCGGCGCCGGTTCGCCGCCGACGGTACGGCCGTCACACCGGCCGCTGTCGTCTCCGCCGTGCGGGCCGAGCCCGGTGCCGCCGTACTGGGCGACACCACGGTGCTCCGGATGGCGAGCCGGGTGCACCACGACCTGGTCGGCGCCGGGCCGCTGGCACCGCTGCTGGCGGACAGCGAGGTCACCGACGTACTGGTCAACGGTGCGGAGGTCTGGATCGACCGGGGCTCCGGGCTGTCCCCGGTCCCGGTCCCGCTGGGCACCCCCGACGACGTACGCCGACTCGCTCAACGGCTCGCCGCCGCCTGTGGCCGACGGCTGGACGAGGGCAGCCCCTACGTCGACGCGCGGTTGCCGGACGGAACCCGGCTGCACGCCGTCCTGCCCCCGGTGGCGACCACCGGGCCCTACCTGTCGCTGCGCACCTTCCGGCAGCACCCGTTCACCCTCGACGACCTGGTACGCCACCGCACGGTGTCCCGGCCCGCCGCCGTGCTGCTCGCCGCGGTGGTCGCCGCCCGGCTGGCGTACCTGGTGGTCGGCGGAACCGGATCGGGGAAGACCACCCTGTTGAACACCCTGCTCGGCCTGGTGCCGCCGACCGAGCGGATCGTGCTGGTCGAGGACGCCGCCGAGCTGCGACCGCTCCACCCGCACGTCGTCGGCCTCCAGGCCCGGACCTCCAACGTGGAGGGCGCGGGCGCGGTCGGGCTGAGCGACCTGGTCCGGCAGGCGCTGCGGATGCGGCCCGATCGGCTGGTCGTGGGCGAGTGCCGGGGAGCCGAGGTCGTCGACCTGCTGTGTGCGTTGAACACCGGGCACGAGGGCGGGGCGGGCACTCTGCACGCGAACACCCCAACGGACGTACCTGCCCGGCTGGAGGCGCTGGGCTCGCTCGGCGGGTTGCCCCGGCCGGCCCTGCACGCCCAGGTGGCCGCCGCGTTGCAGGTACTGCTCCAGGTACGTCGTACCGACGCTGGTCGGGTGCTGGAGGCGGTCTGCCTATTGCTGCCGGCGGGTCCGGAGCGGCTGGTCACCGTCGTACCGGCGTGGAGTCGAGGTCGGGGGGTGGGACCGGCCGCATCGGCGCTGGCCACGTTGATCGCCGACCGGGCGGTGCCGGTACCGCCCCTGCTCGGCGCCGCGTCCGGCAGCGGTGCGGCGACCGGCTCCGGGCGGCAGGAGATCGCCCGGGGTACGTCGTGACCGTGTGGTGGCTGGCTGCGGCCTGCCTGGTCGGCGCGGCGGGCCTGCTGGCCTGGCCGAGCCGGCGGGCCAGGAATAGACAGCGGAAAATCATGTCCCGGCAGCCTGGCCTCGACCTGGGACGGTCGACCGGGTCCGGCGTGACGGACGGGCCGGCCGATCGCGGGGAATCCGCCGAGACCCGATGGTGGAACACAGCGGGCCATCTGGTCGACTCGATCCCGCCGTGGCGAACCGTCCTCCTCGTCGCCGTCCTGGTCGGAGTCGCCGGAGCGCTCTCCGGTGGGCCGGTCGGCGCGATCGCGGCAGCGACCTACGCCGGGCTGGCGGCGCGTGGATTGGTGCGACGACGGGCCCGCGCCGTCGCCGATCGGGTACACCGTCGTCAACTCGACGAGCTGTGCGCGCTCGCCGCCGACCTGCGGGCCGGGCTGCCCCCGTCGGCGGCGATGCTCCCCGACGAAGCGCCGGGCCGGGTGGTCGAACTCGCCCGGGCGGCGGTACGGCTCGCCGAGCAGACCGGTGCGCCGCTCGCCGATCTCATCCAGCGGATCGAGGCCGACGCGCGGGCAATGGATCGCGGGCTGGCTGCGGCCGAGGCAGCGGAGGCCGGGGCGCGGGCCACGGCCTGGCTGCTCGCCGGGCTGCCGTTGGGTGGGATCGCCCTTGGTTACGGCATCGGAGTCGACCCGTTGCGGATCCTGCTGTACACGCCGCTCGGCGCCGCCTGTGCGCTCGGCGCCATTGCCCTCCAACTCGCGGGCCTGGCCTGGTCGAATCGCCTCAGCGCCGGTGGCTCCGGGGCGAATCGCCTCAGCGCCGGTGCCCCGGAGGCGGGTGGGCTCAGCGCCGGCGG
>NZ_JADPUN010000140.1 GCF_015690345.1 Plantactinospora alkalitolerans
CTTCGGCAGGCCCGAGTGGGGCCGCTTCACCTTCGGCAAGGACAACCCGAACCTCTCCACCTCCGGGCTGGCGGCGACCATAGCCACCTACTACGCGGCGGTGAACCGGTCCAGCGACCTGACCCGTGCCGACCTGGCCGACCCGGGGGTGACCGGGTTCGTCCGGCAGATCGAGGCGAACGTGTCGCACTACAGCGACGACGTGGTGGACCTGCTGCGCAACCTCGCCGAGGCCGATCTCGTCGGTGGTGGTGTCAGCACGGACGACATGAGCGCCATCGTCATGCAGGAGGAGCTGGTCCACCTCTACAACGAGGGGGAGCTGAGCCCGAGGCAGCAGGGCGAGGAGCGGGGCCGCCGGCCGAACGTCCCGCTCGTCGCCGTCTACCCGAAGGAGGGCACCTTCAACCTGGACCACCCGTTCGTGGTGCTTCCCTCCGCCGACGAGGAGCAGCGCGCGGCGGCGGCCGACTTCCTGGCCTTCCTGACCGAGGACACCCAGCAGGAGAGCTTCGCCCGCCTCGGCTTCCGGGACCACGAACGCCGAGCTGCGGCGGGGTTGCTCGCCAGCGTCGGCGCCGAGCCGACCGGCGGGCTGACCTACTTCGAGCCGCCGGATCCGACGGTGGTCGAGGCGATGCTGGACGGCTGGAGCACGCTGCGCAAGAAGGCCAACATCCTGATCGCGCTGGACACCTCCGGGTCGATGGAGGCGGCGGTCGGCGAGCGTACCCGCTTCCAGGTCGCCTCGGCGGCGGCGGCCAAGGGGCTTGCGCTGCTCAACGCGGAGGACCGGGTCGGACTCTGGTCGTTCTCCTCGGAGACGAAGCGGTCCGACGGCCCGTACCGGGAGGAGGTCCGGCTCGGCGCATTCGACAGGAAGCGGATCAACAGCCGGATCGCCGACCTGCACGTCGAGGGGGGCACCGCGCTCTACACCACGGTCCGGAACGCCCACCGTCACATGCTCGAACGGTACGACCCGACACGGATCAACGCCGTCGTCGTGCTGACCGACGGCAAGAACGAGTACAGCCGGGACAACAACCTGGCGCGGCTGCTCGCCGACGTCGCCGTGGACCCGAAGCGTCCGGTCAAGGTCTTCTGCATCGCCTTCGACCGGGAGTCGGACTTCGCCACGCTGGACCGGATCGCCAAGGTGTCGTCGGGCAAGGCGTTCGACGCCACCGACCCCGCCATGATCGACGAGGCGTTCGTAAAACTGGTCAGCAGCTTCTGAACCGCCTCTGCTCCGAGGACCGCGGCGGGGGGCGTGTCTGCGTTGTGACGGTAGGTGACGTTGGTGGACCGGGCGTCCGTCCGGAGGACCCGGCGTGGCGTCCCGGCGGGAGGAGGCCGGCCTCCTCCCGGCTCAGGAGATCGCGGTCAGCGCCTTGGCGTACGTCGGCGGCACGAAGTGCGGGCCGGACGGGGTGAACACGTCGGTGGCGTTCGCGGCCGTCCACGCCTCGGACGGAATGGCCGCGAGCAGGGTCCTGACCACGGCCGCGTCCTGCCAGTCCGGGTGCTCGGCGACCAGACCGAGCGCCACCACCGACTCCGCCACCTCACCGACGCACTCGAACGGCTTGTGCGCGTCGATGCCGAGCAGTTCGAGGTAGCCCGGCGCCTGGGCCGGGTCGGCGAGCAGGTCGGTGCCGAAGATGTGCACCAGCCGGGTCCGGGGCATGAACGGGGCCAGCGCGAGGAAGATGAACTGGCACTTGGGGCACTTCCCGCACCAGCGGGCACTGGGGTCGTGCAACTTGAACGCCGCGTTGCAGCTCGTCACCACGTCGTCGTACCGGGCGAACTGGGCGAACAGCCGGGCGATGTGCAACTCGGAGAGCGGGCGCAGCAGCGAGAAGTACGGCTCGGTCAGGCCCGCGTGCCCGGCCAGCGCCGCGCGGAGCAGTCCCTCGGCCTCGACCCCCTTCGACCACTGGTGGTTGACCTCGTGACCGTTCCAGATCAGATTCGGGTCGGAGGCGGAGCGCTCGTTCGACATCACCACGGGACCGAGCCCGTGCAGCACGGCGGTGGCCACGGCGATCAGCGAGTTGATCGCGGTGACCGGAATGTGCCCGTTGCGCGCCCCGGCCGCGTTCAGTTCCATGAGCGTCGGGTCGAGCCGGCGGCGGGCCGCCAGCGGGGCCAGCCCGGACGCCTCGTTGACCGACACGATGATGTGGTTGGGGTTGACCGAGAACGGCACCGGATCGAAGCCACCCCGGCGCAGCGCCTCCAGGCTGACGATCGAGTCCTTGCCGCCACCCACCGTCGACAGCGGCCGCCGGTCGGAGTTGTCCAGGACGGTCGGCTCGGGAACCTTCCCGGGCGGTGGCGTGGGCGTCAGTTCCAGCACGTGCGGCAGGTCGTTGCGGTACGCGTACTCGGCGAGGCCCTTGGTGTAGACGGCCGTGACAAGGGCGGTGGCGGCCTCGCCCAGCGGCGCCGGCAGGATCAGCCGGGGCGGTGCGGCGGCCTTGTAGTAGCTGACCCCGGCGACCAGGTGCAGCAGTTCCAGCACCCGTCCGAAGGCGTCGAGGGTGCGGGGTGACGGCGGCGTCTCCGGCCGGGGAAAGGTGATCACCTCGGTGAACCGCAGCTCACCGTCGGGGCCGGTCAGCGCGTAGTCCAGGGCCGCCCTGCCGGTGGCCGGGTCGAACGAGTGGGACGGGAAGGCGAAGGCGTCCATCCGCCGGAGTTGTCCGTTGGGCACAGGCAATAGTAGTCCGCCCGGGTTGACGGCAGGTCAGTCTCCGGCTCCGGACCGACGTCGGCCGGATCAGGCTGCTCCCTTGGCCGGATCAGGCTGCTCCCTCGGCCGGAACCGAGCGGAGCAGCCGGAGCAGGGCCGCCCCGCACAGGTACGCGACCAGCGCCCCGGTGGGCAGGCCGAACAGGTACTCGCCGCTCTTCGGGGCGACGTTGTTGCTGAACAGGCCGGCGACGGTCGCCGCGAACCCGAGCACCAGCAGCAGCAGCCGGGCCAGCGGGCGGTCCAGCCCGCGGCAGAGCGGGGCGGGCAGCCAGCGTGGGCGTACGGCGGGCCGGCGGGAGCCGCGCAGTTCGATCCGGCCGAAGGCGGCGACCAGCACCGCCAGCATCACGGCCAGCAGGAGCAGCCAGGGGATACGCCAGAGCCACCAGGCGGTGCTTCCCACCTGCGGGGTCGGCAGTACGCCGAGCGCGTCCAGCGCGCCGGCCAGCAGGACCACTGCGGTGAGGTGCCAGAGGAAGACGGTCAGCACCACCGCGTTCATCCCGACGACCGCCGCCCAGGGGCCGGGCCGGCGCAGCCAGCGTTCGGCCGGGGCGCGGCACAGCATGATCAGCCCGAGTTGGGCGGTGGCCAGGGCGAGCAGGGCCAGGCTCGGTGGCGACATGTTCTGAATCCGCTCACCCGGTTGGTTGATCATGCTGGTCGGGTACGGGCCGAGCACCGTGAGCAGCGGTAGCGCGGCCAGGCCGACCACCAGCAGCGGTACACCCACCCGGGGGCGGATCGGCAGGTCCCCGGTCCGCCAGGCGAACCCCACCTGGTGCATGGCCAGCCAGCCGAACAGGTAGTTCCCGTACGACAGCCGCTCCGGGCCGAGCAGTCGGCCGAGGTCCCCGAGAACGATCAGCACCAGCAGCACGGCCGGTACGGCGAGGCCGAAGCGTCGGTGCAGCGCGTACATGATCGGGGCCAGCAGCACGACGAAGAGGTACGCGGAGAGGAACCAGAGCGGGACGGTGGCGTACCAGACGACGTTGCGGACCTGGGTCGGTCCCGCCCCGAGCAGCCGGGCCAGCAGGGCGGCGGCGGCCAGCAGGACCAGCAGCACGGTGGTGGGGCGGAGCAGTCGTCCGCTCCGGTCGCGCAGCCACTCGCCCGCGTCGCCGCCGCGGCGGCGGTGCGAGTCCAGCGACGCGGCGTTGGCGTACCCGCCGACCAGGAAGAACAGCGGCATGACCTGGAACAGCCAGGTGCCGGGCCGGGCCGAGACGAGTTCCTCCAGGGCGGAGCGGCCGCGTAACCCTCCGTGGTCGTCGTGGTCGATGACGGCGATCAGCCAGTGTCCGAGCACCACCATGGTGATCGCCACCGCGCGGAGCAGGTCGACGTAGCGCTCCCGCTGGGCGGGCGTCCGGCCGGCGATCTCCCGCAGCCGGCGCATGTGGCCAGGCTATCGACTTCGCCGGGACACCGGCGCACTATGCGACAACCGGCCCGGGTGGATTGCCGGTGCGTAACGGTTCGGCCCTCGGGGCTTGCTGCCAGCACCCACTTCCGTAAGAATCCTTCAGTAACTTAGCGTGAATTGAAGACAAGCACCAGTTGGGTGAAACCAGCACCATCGGTCGACGAGTGCGGCCGCGGCGTCTACCTGGACCGGATCCGAGGAGAAGCTATGAACAGGCGTGACATCCTGCGTCGTACGGCGGCGGCCAGCCTGCTGGCCGTCCCCGCCGGCGGCCTATTGACCGGTTGTGCTCTCGGCGGTGGCGACGACGACAGCGGCGGCGACGGCGGCGCCGTGGGCACGAAGACCGCCGAGAACCCGCTCGGCGTCAAGGAGGACGCGCCGCTCGAGGTCGTCATCTTCAACGGTGGTTTTGGTGAGGATTATGCCAAGGCTCACGAGGCGATGTACACCGCGAAATATCCAAAGGCCACGATCAAGCACTCGGCGACGCAGGAAATCAACAAGACCCTGCAACCCCGCTTCGTCGACGGCAACCCGCCGGACGTGGTGAACAACTCCGGCGCCGGCCAGATCGACTTCAACGGACTCGTCTCGCAGAACGCCATCGCCGACCTCAGCGAACTGCTCGACGCCCCCAGCCTCGACATCCCGGGGAAGACCGTCCGGGACACCCTGCTGCCCGGCGTCGTCGACGTCGGCTCGTACGACGGCAAGTTCATGGTGCTGAACTACGCGTACACGGCGTACGGCATCTGGTACTCCACCAAGCTCTTCAACGACAAGGGCTGGGAGTACCCGAAGACCTGGGACGACCACATCGCGCTGTGCAAGAAGATCAAGGCCTCCGGGACGGCGCCCTGGACGTACGCCGGCAAGCACCCCCGCTACATGAGCTGGCCGGTGATCTCGACGGCGATCAAGTTCGGCGGCATGGACGTGGCGAAGGCGATCGACAACCTGGAGCCGAACGCCTGGAAGTCGGACGCCATGAAGGCGTCGGCCGACGCCTGGTACCAGATCGTCAAGGACGGCTACATCCTGCCCGGCACCCCCGGCCTCGACCACGTGCAGTCGCAGACCGAGTGGTGCCGGGGCAACGCGGCCTTCATCTCCTGCGGCTCCTGGTTGGAGAGCGAGCAGAAGAAGGTAACCCCGGCCGGGTTCAACATGTCCGTCGCACCGACGCCCAGCCTCGGCCCGGGCGACAAGCTGCCGTTCGAGGCGATCCGGGGCACCGCCGGCGAGCCGTTCATGGTGCCCGCCAAGGCCAAGAACCGGATCGGCGGGTTGGAGTACTTCCGCACCATGCTCTCGATGAAGGGCGCCCAGGACTTCACCCGGAAGGTCTCCAGCCTGACCGCGGTGGCCGGCTCGACCCAGGGGATCGACCTGCCGTTCGGGCTGAACACCGTGGTCAAGGCACTGGACGCCTCCGGCAGCAACGGGTTCAACTGGGTGTACAACAACTTCTACCGGAAGCTGGAGCGCGAGCTGGTCGACGCGGCCTGCGGCGAGTTCTTCAGCGGCCGGACCACCCCGGCGGAGTTCCTGGACCAGTGCCAGAAGGGCGCCGACCAGATCGCCGGGGACAGCAGCATCAAGAAGTACAAGCGCTCATAGTCGGGTTCCGTGGGGTGGGGGTCGGTCAGGAACGGCCGGCCCCCGCGACGCGGTTGTCGCGGGGACAGGTCTTCCCGCGTCGAGTGGGCAGGATGTCGTTCTCGTGAAACATGGCAAGTACCCGCTGATCATCACCTTCCTGTTGCCGCCGCTGCTGCTGTACGGCATGTTCGTGATCTGGCCGTACCTCCAGGCGTTCCCGATCTCCACCACCAACTGGCTGGGCTACTCGCGCAGCTACGACTTCGTGGGCCTGGCGAACTTCGAGACGTTGCTGCGCGACAGTGCCCTGTGGAAGGCGGTCCGCAACAACGCGATCCTGCTGCTGTTGCTGCCGATCCTCACCATCGGGCTGGGCCTCTTCTTCGCCAGCATGCTCAACATGGGTGGCCGGCGCGGCGCGGCCGGGGTGGTCGGGGTACGCGGCTCGGCGGCGTACCGGCTGGTCTACTTCTTTCCGCAGGTGCTCTCCGTGGTGATCATCGCGCTGCTCTGGAAGGAGGTCTACCACCCCAACAACGGGCTGCTCAACGGGACGCTGCGCGGGCTCGGGCTGCCCGCGCCGACCTGGCTCGGCGATCCACGTACCGCGTTCTGGGCGGTGCTGGCGGTGATGGTCTGGAGCAACGTCGGCTTCTACGTGGTGCTCTTCGGTGCGGCCATGGCGGCCATCCCGCGGGACATCTACGAGGCGGTGATGCTCGACGGCGCCTCCCGGTGGACCACCCTGACCAAGGTCACCATCCCGCTGCTCTGGGACACCGTGCAGGTCGCCTGGATCTACCTGGCCATCGCCGCGCTGGACGGGTTCATCCTGATCCAGCAGATGACCGACGGCGGCCCCAACCACTCCTCGGACGTGATCGGCCTGCGGATGTACAACACGGCCTTCGTCAGCGAGAGCAAGTTCGGGTACGCCTCGGCGATCGGCGTGGTGATGTTCTTCCTGACCCTGTCGGTGGCGGTGCTGGCGCTGCGCGTCACCCGCCGGGACCGAATCGAGTACTCATGACGACCGTCGACACCCCCGCGTCGGCCCCGCCCGCCGCCGACGGCGACGGCCGGTCCCGGACCGGCGACCGGGCACCCCGCCGCGAGGTGGGCGTGGTGAACGTCTTCTCCCACGGCTTCCTGCTGATCTGGGCGCTGCTGACCACGCTGCCGCTGGTCTGGATGTTCGTCAGCTCGTTCAAGAGCGACATGGAGATCCTCAGCGACCCGTGGGGCCTGCCCGGTGCGCTGCGCTTCGAGAACTGGGCGCGGGCCTGGACCGAGGCCCAGATCGGCCGGTACTTCCTGAACAGCGGGATCGTGGTGGCCGGCTCGCTGGCCCTGACGATGCTGTTCGGCGCCACCGCCGCGTACGTCTTCGCCCGGTACGAGTTCCCGTTCCGGCGGTTCTTCTACTACCTGTTCATCGGGGGCATGATGTTCCCGGTCTTCCTCGCCCTGGTCCCGCTGTACGGCGTGGTGGGCAGCCTCGGTCTGCTCCAGACCTGGACCGGGCTGATCCTGGTCTACGCCGCGTACTCGCTGCCGTTCACGGTCTTCTTCCTGACCGCGTTCTTCCGTACCCTGCCGACGGCCGTCGCCGAGGCGGCGCTGATCGACGGCTGTGGCCCGTTCCGGCTCTTCTTCCGGGTGATGCTGCCGATGGCCCGACCGGGATTGATCAGCGTGGCGATCTTCAACTTCCTCAGTCAGTGGAACCAGTTCATCCTGCCCCAGGTGCTGATGCAGGAGGACAGGTCGAAGTGGGTGCTCGCCCAGGGCCTGACGGCGTTGGCGGTCAGCCAGGGCTACCAGGGCGACTTCAGTGGACTGTTCGCCGGGCTCACCCTGGCGATGCTGCCGGTGCTCGCGGTGTACGTCGTCTTCCAGCGCCAGATCCAGACCGGCCTGACCGCCGGTCAGCTGAAATAGCGCCGCCGACGGCCCGGGGACCGAAGGCGCCCGCCTCCATTGCCGGCCGGGCGGCGTCACCGGCCCGGGGCCGGGCCGATCAGCCGGCGGTGCAGGTCGGTCGGGTCGGTCACCTCGGGCAGGGTACAGGCGGCCAGCCAGGCGGCGGCGGAGGCGCCGTCACCGGCGCCGGTCAGTGGTGCCGTCGGCCACCGCCCGGCCAGCGCGGGGCGTACCGCGTCGGCCAGCGGGGTGTCCCCGGTGAGCAGGCCGCCGCCGAGCACGATCGGCGTGGTGGCGTCCGCCGGCCGGATCCGGTGCACGTTGGCGGCGAGCAACCGGGCGGCCTCGGCGAGGATCGCGGTGGCGGCCGGGTCGCCGTCCCGGTCGGCCCGGATCACCAGCGGTGCGAGTCCGGCCAGTTCGACGGCGGGTCGCCGGGTCACCGTCTGGATGAGGACGTCCACGGTGTCCCGGGGCCGGGCCGCGATCTGCGCGGAGCCGAGCAGTTCGGTGAGGACGAGCGTGCCGAGCGGGCCGAGCGGGCGGTGCCGGTCGAGGTCGGCGAGGGCGTGCCGGACCGCCTCCCGGCCGAGCCAGAATCCGCTGCCGGCGTCGCCGAGCAGCCAGCCGTGGCCGTCGGCCACCCGGTGCAGGGTGAGCCCGCGTACCTCGGCGGCGATCGCCCCGGTACCGGCGATCAGGATCGTGCCGTCCGGCGCGGCGGTTCCCGAGGCGTACGCGACGAGGGCGTCGCCGACGATCTCGTAGGGGCAGCGGAGCCCCATGTCGTGCCACATCCGGTCGAAGGCGTTCCGGCTCGCCGGATCGGCGAGCAGCCGGGCGATGCCGGCCAGCCCGATGGTGCCGGCCCGGACGAGGCCGGGATCGAGCCCGGCGAGGGCGCCGGACAGGGCCACCCGGAGTTGTTCGGCGGCCCGTTCGGCGCCGTGGCTGGTCGGGTTGCCGCCGCCACCCCGCCCCGCGCCCAGCCGTTCACCGGCGACCGAGACCACCGTGGCCCGGGTCGAGGTGCCGCCGACGTCGAGCCCCACCACCATGCCGTCGGACATCGTCGCCCAGCCCTTCCAGCGCGCTCACGGGTCGGGTCCATGCTGCTCGGTACGGCTGTCCCGGGCAAGCGTCGATCGATCGTCGCCGTGGTCGAGCCAGGTAACAGTTTGAAAACTTCACCCATCGTCTTGACAAGGAGGGGGCTTTAGTAAGAACTTTTACCACTAACAGTTAACTTCCTTTTTTGAAAGGCGTGCCCATGGTCGAGCAGAAGGCGGACACCACCGCGGGAACCGCGGTGGTCGATGCCGAGCCCGACCGCCGGGCCGCCGCCGGGCTCTCGCCGGCGGACAGCGTGCTGGTCCGGGTCCGGGCCCGGCTGACCGAGTTCACCGGGGCGTTGCAGCGCGTCGCCGAGCAGGTGCTCAGCGATCCGGCCGCCGCCGCCCGGGCGACCATCGTCGAACTGGCCGAGCGCAGCGGAACCTCCCCGGCCACCGTCACCCGGTTCTGCCGGGCGATGGGCTTCGAGGGCTACGCCGACCTCCGGCTCGGCATCGCCGCCGAGACGGGTCGGGCGCACACCGCCGGCTGGACCGTCGACATCGGACGGGAGATCCAGCCGAACGACCCGCTGGAGCGGGTGCTCGGCCAGATCATCGCGGCGGACACCCAGGCCATGCACGACACCGCCACGCTGCTGGACCTGGGCGAGGTGGAACGGGCCGCCGAGGCGATCGCCGGGGCAGCCCGGGTCAACATCTTCGGCGCCAGCGGCAGTGCCCTGGTCGGCGAGGAGATGCAGTTCAGCCTGCACCGGATCGGCGTCGCGGCGTGGGCCTGGAACGACGTACACGAGGGGCTGGCCGGCGCGGCGCTGCTCCGCGGCGGCGACGTGGCCCTGGGCATCTCGCACACCGGGCAGACCCGGGAGACGATCGAGACCCTCGCCGAGGCGGGCAGCCACGGCGCCGTCACGGTGGCGCTGACCGGCTTCGCCCGCTCGCCGCTGGCCGAACTGGCCGACATCGTCCTGCTCACCGCCAGCCAGGCGACCACCTTCCGGCCGGACGGACTCTCCGCACGGCATCCACAACTTGTCGTGCTCGACCTGCTCTACATCGCCGTCGCCCAACGGACCTACGACCGGGCCCACGCCGCGTTCCAGCGGACGGCCCAGGCCGTCGGCGGGCACAAGGCGGCGAAGGAGGCGCGGCAGTGAGCCTTCCATCGAACTTCGACGACCGGCATGCCGGCGGGCCCCGCCCGGCCGACCGGTGCCCGACACCGACGGGCGAGCCGGCACCGGCCGGCACGTCCGAGGAGTTCAACGTCGGGTCGGAGGCACCCCTGTCCGCCTCTGCCCGATCGTCCCCGGCGGGGACGAGCTACCGCACCGCTGGCAGGTCCAGGTCATCCGGACCCGTCCGGCTGATCCGACCCGATTCTCAACTGAGGAGATGAAGATGTCCGCAAGCCCCGACCACACGTCGGACCGCGTTGATTCGTCGGCCACCACCGGAGCGGGCCTGCCGGCCGTGCTGGGCGCCGCCAACCGGCGTACCGTGCTGCGCCGGGCCGCCGCCGCCGGACTGCTGGCCACTCCGGCCGCCGGGCTGCTCAGCGCCTGCGCCACCAGTGGTGGCGACGACGAGGGCAACACCGACCAGGACACCGGCACCAAGAGCGCCACCAACCCGCTCGGGGTCAAGGAAGACGCCGCGCTGGAGATCATCATCTTCAACGGCGGCTACGGCGAGAAGTACGCCACCGACGTCCACGAGAAGCTGTACCAGACGGCCTTCCCCAAGGCCCAGATCAAGCACCAGGCGACCCAGGCGGTCTCCACGGTGCTCCAGCCGCGGTTCGCGGGTGGCGACCCGCCGGAGTTCGTCAACAACTCGGGGGAGAAGTTCCTCGACTTCGGCGCACTCGTCGCCGACGGCCAGATGCAGGACCTGACCGAACTCTGGGACGCGCCGTCGGTCGACGACCCGAGCAAGAAGGTCCGGGACACCCTCATCCCCGGCGTCGTCGAGCAGGGCATGTTCAGCACCGCCGACGGTTCGCGCAAGCCGTACGTCCTGTACTACGTCTCGACCGTCTACGGCATCTGGTACTCCGGCAAGCTGTTCAAGGACAACGGCTGGACCGCCCCCACCACCTGGGAGCAGTTCACCGCGCTCTGCGAGAAGATCAAGGCCAAGGGCATCACCCCGTTCGGGTACGCCGGCGCGAACGCGGCCTACTACCAGTGGAACGTCATCCTCACCCAGGCCGCCAAGGTCGGCGGTCCGGACGTACTGAAGAACATCGACAACCTCGAGGCCGACGCGTGGAAGGCCGAGCCGGTGATCCAGGCGGCCAAGGCCTGGGCGGAGATCGGCGCCAAGTACGGTGACAAGAGCTTCGAGGGGCTCAAGCACACCGACGTTCAGCTGCGGCAGAACCAGAACAAGCTCGCCTTCTACCCCAGCGGCGACTGGCTGGAGAACGAGCAGAAGAAGGACACGCCGGCCGGCTTCGAATACCAGCTGATGGCGGTGCCGAGCCTGACCGCCTCGGACAAGCTGCCGGCCGGTGCGATCCGGGCCGCCGGTGGTGAGGGGTACTTCGTCTCGGCCAAGAGCAAGAACCCGCGCGGCGGCATGGAGTACATGCGGCAGATGCTCTCCAAGGCGGGGGCCCGGGGCTTCACCGAGACCGTCGGTGCGGCCACCGTGGTGCCGGCCGGCAGCGAGGGCTACCAGTTCCCGCCGGGGGTGGCCAGTTCGCAGGCCGCGCTGAAGGCCGCCGGTGCGAACGTGTTCAACATGATGTTCGACAACTGGTACAAGGAGCTGGACACTGAGGCCCGGACCGCGACCAACGAGCTGATGTTCGGTCGCGCCTCGGCCGAGCAGTGGGCCGAGCGGATTCAGAAGCGCGCGGACGCCATCAAGAGCGACAGCAGCGTCGCCAAGTTCAAGCGCTGACCGGAGCGGAGTGATCATGCGGCAGGGCAAGTACCCGTTCGTGATCGGCTTCCTGGCGTTGCCGGTACTGCTGTACTCGGTCTTCGTGATCGCGCCGTACGCCCAGGCGTTCCAGCTCGCGATGACGAGTTGGCGGGGCGTCGGCACGCCGAAGTGGGTCGGTTTCGACAACTTCCGGAGGCTGTTCGAGGACGAGGCCTTCTGGAAGGCGGTCCAGCACCACGGGATACTGCTGCTTGCCCTGCCGCTGATCACCATCGCCATCGCGCTGTACTTCGCGTTCATGCTGAACGTCGGTGGTGGCAGCCGCGGCGGCGAGCGGGTCGGGGTTCGGGGATCCGGGTTCTACCGGGTGGTGTTCTTCTTTCCCCAGGTCCTCGCGGTGGCGATCATCGCGGTGCTGTTCCAGATGGTCTACCGGCCGAACGAGTCCGGCCTGATCAACGGCGTGTTGATGAAGCTCGGGCTCGATCCGGTCTTCTTCCTGATCAGACCCAACCTCGCCCTGTGGTCGATCATCGGCGTGCTGGTCTGGCAGGCGGTCGGCTTCTACGTGGTGCTCTTCTCGGCCGGGATGGCGTCGATCCCGACCGAGATCTACGAGGCCGCCGAGATGGACGGTGCCAGCCGCGTCGTCCTCTTCTTCCGGGTGACCCTGCCGCTGCTCTGGGACACCCTCCAGGTGGCCTGGGTCTACCTGGGCATCGCGGCGTTCGACTGCTTCGCCATCGTCGCGGTGCTCTCCGTCGACAGCGGTGGCCCGGACGGCGCCACCACGGTGCTGGCGGTGGAGATCTACCGCAACGCCTTCGTCTACAGCCGGTACGGGTACGCCTCGGCGATGGGTGTGGCGCTGTTCTTCCTGACCATCACGTTCGCGGCGCTGACGCTGCGGGTGTCCAAGCGGGAGAGCGTCGAGTACTGAGATGGGACCGGAAATGACGACGAAGACCGACCGCCCGACACCCGGCCCGGGGACGACCCGGAAGCTGACCGCCGCAGCCGGCAAGGGCCGGGATCGGCGGATCAAATCCGAGGTACGGCTGTTCTCCCGGCTCGGACACGTGGCCCTGCTGGCGTGGGCGGTGATCGTCATCGTCCCGGTCCTCTGGACCTTCCTGGCCTCGTTCAAGAACACCACCGAGATCTTCAGCAGCCCCTGGACCCTGCCGGCCGAGTTGCGCTGGGAGAACTGGGGCCGGGCCTGGACCGAGGCCCGGGTCGGCAGGTACTTCATCAACAGCGTGCTCGTGGTGGCCGGTGGTGTCTTCGGCACCATGCTGCTGGGCTCGATGGCCGCCTACGTATTGGCCCGCTACAAGTTCGTGGGTAACCGGCTCATCTACTACATGTTCGTCTCCGGGTTGGCTTTCCCGGTGTTCCTGGCGCTGGTGCCGCTCTTCTTCGTGGTGAAGAACCTGGGGCTGCTCGACACGCACATCGGGCTGGTGCTGGTGTACATCGCCTACTCGCTGCCGTTCACGGTCTTCTTCCTGGCCGCGTTCTTCAAGACCCTGCCGACCTCGGTGGCCGAGGCCGGCATGATCGACGGCTGCTCGCACACCCGGTTGTTCTTCCAGGTGATGCTGCCGATGGCCAAGCCCGGCCTGATCAGCGTCGCGATCTTCAACATCATCGGCCAGTGGTCGCAGTACCAGCTTCCGCTGGTGCTGCTCCCCGACAAGGACAAGTGGGTGCTCACCCAGGGCATCGCCGAGATCTCGGTCAACGCCGGCTACCAGGCGGACTGGGCCGGCCTGTTCGCGGCGCTGACCATGGCCATCCTGCCGATGATCATCATTTACGCGATCTTCCAGCGGCAGATCCAGGGCGGCCTGACCGCCGGCGCGCTTAAGTAGTCCTCGGCCGGCCGGACCGCTGCGGGCACCCCAGGGGACCGGCCACCGGCCACCGGCCGGACCGCCCTACCAGACCGGCCCCGATCTCTCACGAGGAGATCGGGGCCGGTCGCTGGCCTGCGGGTACGTTTCCCCGACTCGCGCACTTCCACCCCGGTGCGCTCGGTCAGGGCAGGATCTCGACGTACCCGTCGGTGCCGTGCACGCGGATCCGCTGCCCGTCCCGGATCAGCCGGGTGGCCCGCTCCACGCCCACGACGGCCGGCAGTCCGTACTCCCGGGCGATCACCGCGCCATGGGTCATCAGTCCGCCCACCTCCGTCACCAGGGCCGTGATCCCGACGAACAGCGGCGACCAGCTGGGGTCGGTGTAGGCCGTGACCAGGATGTCGCCCGCCTCGAGATCGGCCTCCGTCATGTCGAGGATGACGCGGGCCCTGCCCTCGACGGTCCCGGCGGAAACCGGGAGGCCGACCAGGGCCCCGGCCGGCACGTCGCCGCGCCGGTACGCCCCGGTGACGCCCTCGCCATCGGAGGTCAGCACCCGGGGCGGCGTGAGCGTCTGGTACGACCGGAACGCGTCCCTGCGCCGCTGGACGAGCTGGTCGTCCAGCCGGTTGCCGCGCGCGACGTCGTGGAGCTCCTGGAACGTGAGGTAGAAGATGTCCTCCCTCTCGGCGAGCACATCGGCCCGCACCAGGCGCTCGGCCTCTCGCAGCAGGGCCTGCTTGTAGACGAAGTAGCGGCTGACGATGCTGTACTTCGGGTACTCCCGGTAGCCGATGAAGGTCCGGACCCGGTCGATCATCCGCTCGGCCTCGTCGGCCTTCTGCTCCCCGTCCGGCAGGGCCCGCAGGCGTTCCAGCACGTCCTCCTGCTTCCTGCGCGCCTCCTGGCGCCCGTGCGCGAAGCGCCGCTCGGCGGCGCCCGGCTCGAAGAGCCTGATGTTGTCGAGGATCAGGGGCACCAGCGTGCTGGGGCGCTCGCGCCAACGCGGCCTCGTGATGTCGATCTCGCCGACGCAGCGCACGCCGTACCGGTCGAGGTAGGCCTCGATGGCGTCGCGCGCCTCGGTCCCGCCCGCGAGCTTCGGCAGCTCGGCAAGGAAACCGTCGTCCTCGACGCGTTGCAGGAACGCCACCACCTCCGGATACGGACGGATCACGTCCGCGACGTCGAGCAGCGCCAGCCCCATCTCCGACGTGATGTTGCCAGGGGCGGACAGCGTGAGGGTGTCGGCGGCGTTCTTCTCGCCCAGCCATTCCTGTAGCTGGTCGTTGAGCCACCAGGTGGCCTCCATCCCCGCCATGATCGCCTGCATGCTCAACGGATCACCGAGGACCCGCTTGTGCTCCTGGAAGGCCGCCAGCAGGAAGTCGAACAGCGCCGGTCCGGTCAACGTCGCGATGTCGCGCCGCAGCGCGGCGATGGACGCCTGGCTGCGCTCGATCAGCTCGGTGACGATGGCCGGATCGGTCTCGATCGGGGCCGGTCCGCCGCCGGCCGGCGGCCCGGTGGGACCGGCCTCCGGGAGCGTCGGAACGAAGTCGCGGTCGAGGACGGTCTCCAGGGCGTCCCTGATCAGCGGATCGCCCCTTCCCACCAGCTCCAGGAGGCCGGTGCGGCTCGCCGGCGAGGCCAGGCGCCGGGTGACGTCGACGAACAGTCTTCCGCCGGCCTCGTGCATCGGCGCCATGGCCGTCAGCTGCCACATGGAGACCCCCAGCGGCTTCATGGCGTCGGTCATCATCTGCTGATGACCGACGGAGACGTAGACGTGGTTCTCCGCGTCGCCGGCTTCGGGGATGGGGAACAGCGTGGTGATCGGCCGGCTCTGCACGATCTGGAAGTCATCGTCGACCAGGCACCATTCGATGTCCTGCGGGCGGCCGAAGTGTGCCTCGATCCGCCGTCCGAGCTGCACGAGGCGCACGACCTGCGGATCCGTCAGCGCCGGCTGCTCCTGCCGCTGCGGGTCGACCGCCACCTCCTGCGTACCGCCGGCCGGCAGGGCGTGGACGGCGAGCTGTTTGGCGGCGATCGCCTTGTCGACGATCCCGCCGTCGCGCACCTTGAAGACGTCCGGGTTCACCAGGCCGGACACCAGGGCCTCGCCGAGACCGAAGCTGGCGTCCACGGTGGCGACCTTGCGGTTGCCCGTGACGGGGTCGGCCGTGAACAGGATGCCGGCCGCGTGCGGAAGGACCATCCGCTGCACCACCACGGCCATCTGGACCGTACGGTGGTCTATGCCGTTGCGCTGGCGGTAGGTCACGGCCCGCTCGGTGAACAGCGAGGCCCAACACCGGCTGACGTGCCGGAGGATCGCCGCAGGTCCCACGACGTTCAGGTACGTGTCCTGCTGGCCGGCGAAGGAGGCCGTCGGCAGGTCCTCTGCCGTCGCGCTGGATCGGACGGCGTAGGCGGCTTGCTCACCGAACCGGGTGAGCGGGTGGGTGATCGCCGCAGCGAGATCGTCCGGGATGGCGACCCCTTCGATGATCCGGCGGATCTCCGCGCTGAGCGCACGGATCGCCTCCCGGTCGTCCGGCTTCAGGCGGGACAGCTGATCGAGCCGATCGTCGATCGACGGCGCCTCCGTCCCGATCCTCCGGAAGGCGTCCGTCGTCACGCAGAATCCGGCCGGCACGCGGATGCCCTCGATCCGTGACAGCCCGCCGAGGTGCGCCCCCTTGCCGCCGACGACGGCGACCTGCGTCTCGTCAACCTCTCGAAGATCCAATACGTACTGCCTGATCATTGCGACACCTCCGAGGCAGCGGTCTTCTGTCCCTCTGCACCGGTTGGTCGAATCACCGGTGCCCCCGTCCCGAGCGCCCGCAACCGCACCGCCGGTCCTCCCACTGGCTCGACGTCACCGCGTCGCCCGTACGTCGACAACAACACCCGCACGTCGGAACCCCATTTCCGCAGGTTGTGGCCTCGGCCGACGATTCTGCGCCACGACCCGGGTCTTGCCGCAAGCCCCCCGATGCGCTATACCTTGGAAAGGGCGAGGAGAGAATTCTCTTTGCCCTTTGCCGTAACTGCACAGCGCCGACACCGGGCCGCCGGTCAGGCCGGCGACGGTGCTCGGCCATCATGAACGGATGCCGCTGCTCGTCCCGCCGGTGCTGCCCGCCGGCTCGCTGCACTTCCGCCGCCAGCCCCACCTCGTCGCCGAGGGCGGGCTGCGCCTGCGGCCGTGGCGCGTGAACGACGCCGCGACCGTACGAGCCGCGTTCGGGTGTCCCGAGATCCAGCGGTGGCACATCCGTCGGATGGACAGCGACGACGAGGCCCGGGACTGGACGGCCCAGTGGCCGGCCCGCTGGGCGGCGGAGACGGATGCGAGCTGGGCGCTCGTCGACGGGCCCGCGGACCGGCCGGTCGGCCAGGTCGGGCTGCGCCACGTCAGCCTGGTCGAGGGAAGCGCCGAAATCTCCTACTGGGTGCTGCCCGCCGCCCGGGGCGCGGGCGTCGCCGGGCGGGCGGTCACCGCACTGACCCGCTGGGCCTTCGACACCCTCGGCATCCAGCGGTTGGTCCTGCTGCACTCGGCCCGGAACCGGGCCTCCTGCCGGGTGGCCGGCAAGGTGGGCTACCGGACCGAAGGGCTGCTGCGGCAGGCGATGCTGCACGCGGACGGATGGCACGACGTACACCTGCATGCCCGGCTGCGCTCCGACGGGGGACGCCCGCCGGAGCGCGAGCCCGAGCGGCGCTGACTGCGCCGCGCCGCGCGACCCGGGCGGTCGGTGACCCACCGGCACGCCTGGGTGCGTCGATGGCGGCGGGATTCCGGCGGGGATGTCGGACGGGACGGGCAGAATCGTCGGCGTGCTGGTGGCGGTGGTCCGGGACGAGGACGGCGACGGGGGGTTCCTCCAGTCGCTGCATCCGGACGGCCGGCCCGCCGGCCCCGCCGAGCAGGTCGCCGACGTCGGCGCGGCGGTCGCCGCCCGGGAAACCGCCGGCCGGAAGCCGGGTGGGCCGCCGCGCTGGCTCTGGGCCTCCACCGCCGCGACCTATCCGGGGCTGCTGCGCCGGGGCGTCCGGGTGGAGCGCTGTCACGATGTCGAACGGACCGAGGCGCTGC